>NZ_JBATWS010000256.1:0-3332 GCF_049672805.1 Parvibaculum sp. | reverse complement strand
ATCATCATCCGCAACGAAAAGCGCATGCTGCAGGAGTCGGTTGATGCGCTGTTCGACAATGGTCGCCGTGGCCGCGTCATCACGGGTGCGAACAAGCGCCCGCTGAAGTCGCTCGCCGACATGCTGAAGGGCAAGCAGGGCCGCTTCCGCCAGAACCTGCTTGGCAAGCGCGTCGACTATTCGGGCCGTTCGGTCATCGTGGTTGGCCCGGAGCTGAAACTCCATCAGTGCGGCCTGCCGAAGAAGATGGCGCTTGAACTCTTCAAGCCGTTCATCTATTCGCGCCTTGAGGCCAAGGGTCTTTCGGCAACGGTGAAGCAGGCCAAGAAGCTTGTCGAAAAGGAGCGCCCGGAAGTCTGGGAAATCCTCGAGCAGGTGATCCGCGAACATCCGGTTCTGCTCAACCGCGCGCCGACGCTGCACCGCCTCGGCATTCAGGCTTTCGAGCCGGTGCTGATCGAAGGCAAGGCGATCCAGCTTCATCCGCTCGTTTGTGCTGCCTTCAACGCCGACTTTGACGGCGACCAGATGGCTGTTCACGTGCCGCTGTCCCTTGAGGCGCAGCTTGAAGCCCGTGTGCTGATGATGTCCACGAACAACATCCTGCACCCGGCCAACGGTTCGCCGATCATCGTGCCGTCTCAGGATATCGTTCTGGGTCTCTATTATGTGACGATCCAGAAGGACAATGAGCCGGGCGAGGGCATGGTGTTCTCCAGCATGGCCGAAATCGAGCATGCGCTCGCGGCCAATGTGGTGACGCTGCACAGCAAGGTGAAGGCGCGTTACACAACGAAGGACGCTGACGGCAACCCGGTCACGAGCCTCGTTGACACGACGCCGGGCCGCATGATGGTGGGCGAGCTTCTGCCGAAGCATCCGAACGTACCGTTCGACCTCGTGAACCGTCTGCTCACGAAGCGTGACATCTCCAAGATGATCGACGTGGTGTATCGCCATTGCGGTCAGAAGGAGACGGTCATCTTCTGCGACCAGATCATGGCGCTCGGCTTCCGTCAGGCGTTCCGTGCCGGCATCTCCTTCGGCAAGGACGACATGGTCATTCCGGAAGAGAAGGCGAAGCTTGTCGAAGAGACGCAGTCGCTCGCGACCGAGTATGAGCAGCAGTATATCGACGGTCTCATCACGCAGGGCGAGAAGTACAACAAGGTCGTTGACGCCTGGGCGAAGTGTACGGACCGCGTTGCTGACGTGATGATGCAGAAGATTTCTGCGGTTCAGATCGATCCGGAAACGAAGCGTGAGAAGCCGATCAACTCGATCTACATGATGTCTCATTCGGGTGCGCGTGGTTCGCCCGCCCAGATGAAGCAGCTTGCGGGTATGCGCGGCCTCATGGCGAAGCCCTCGGGCGAGATCATCGAGACGCCGATCATCTCGAACTTCAAGGAAGGCCTCACCGTTCTGGAGTATTTCAACTCCACCCACGGTGCGCGTAAGGGGCTTGCCGATACGGCGCTCAAGACGGCGAACTCGGGTTACCTGACTCGCCGCCTTGTGGACGTTGCGCAGGATTCGATCATCACCGAAGAAGATTGCGGCACGGAAGGTGGCATCACCGTTCAGCCCGTGATCGAAGCGGGTGACGTGATCGTGTCGCTCGGCACGCGCGTTCTCGGCCGTACCAGGGCTGAAGATGTGCTCGACCCGTCAACTGGCAAGGTTCTCATCGCGAAGAACCACCTGATCGACGAAGCTGATGTCGATGTGATCGAAGAAGCCAATGTACAGGGTATCCGCATCCGTTCCGTGCTGACTTGCGAAGCGCAGAACGGTGTTTGCGGCGCCTGCTACGGCCGCGACCTCGCACGCGGAACGCCGGTCAATCTTGGCGAGGCAGTAGGCGTTATCGCCGCCCAGTCGATCGGCGAACCGGGCACGCAGCTTACCATGCGTACCTTCCATATCGGTGGTACGGCGCAGGTTGTGGACAGCTCGTTCATCGAGTCGAACCATGCGGGCACGGTGAAGATCGTGAACCGCAACGTGGTGAAGGACTCCAATGGTCAGCTCGTCGTCATGGGCCGCAACGTGCAGGTGGTCGTCATTGACGAGCATGGTAATGAGCGTGCGTCGCACAAGCTCACCTATGGTTCGCGCCTGAAGGTGGACGAGGGCAGCACCATCGCCCGCGGCCAGCGGATCGCCGAGTGGGATCCCTACACCATGCCCATCCTCACGGAAGTGAAGGGTACGGTGGAGTTCGAGGATCTCGTGGACGGCGTGTCGATCCGCGAAGTGGCGGACGAGGCGACGGGTATCTCCAGCCGTGTCGTGGTTGACTGGCGTGCCTCGCCGCGTGGCAGCGAGCTGCGTCCGGCCATGATCATCAAGGATGCAGATGGCAAGGTGCTCAAGCTCGCCAATGGCAATGAGGCGCGCTATCTGCTGTCGGTTGATGCCATTCTGTCGGTCGAAAACGGCGCAGAGGTTCAGGCCGGTGACGTGCTTGCACGTATTCCGACTGAAGGCGCCAAGACGCGCGACATTACGGGCGGTCTGCCGCGCGTGGCGGAACTCTTCGAAGCGCGTCGTCCGAAGGATCATGCGATCATCGCCGAAGCGACGGGTCGTGTGGAGTTCGGCCGTGACTACAAGAACAAGCGCCGCATCATCGTGCACCCGCTGGATGAGAGCCTCGAGCCGATCGAGTATCTGATCCCGAAGGGCAAGCACATCTCGGTGCAGGAAGGCGATGTGATCGAGAAGGGGGAATTCCTGCTCGATGGCCATCCGGCGCCCCATGACATCCTTGCGATTTCGGGTGTCGAGGAGCTTGCGGCCTATCTCGTCAACGAGGTTCAGGACGTCTATCGCCTGCAGGGTGTGTCGATCAACGATAAGCACATCGAAGTGATCGTGCGGAACATGCTGCAGAAGGTCGAGATCACGCATCCAGGTGACTCGATCACGCTTCCGGGCGAGCAGATGGATCGCGTCGAGTTCGACGAGATGAATGCCAAGCTTGAGGCGCAGGGCAAGACGCCCGCAACGGCAGTTCCGGTGCTGCTCGGCATCACCAAGGCGAGCCTCCAGACGCGCTCCTTCATCTCTGCGGCCTCCTTCCAGGAGACCACTCGCGTGCTCACGGAGGCGGCGGTGTCCGGCAAGGTCGATCAGCTGATTGGCCTGAAGGAAAACGTCATTGTGGGCCGGCTCATCCCGGCTGGTACGGGCGGCATGCTGCAGCGTATCCGGGCCGAGGCGAAGCGTCGCGACGAGCTGGCGCTGGCCGACCAGGCTGGCGAGGGCATTGTGGCCAGCGCGCCGGCGACGGAAGGGCAGGCGGAAGGCGCAGCTTGAGCCAGACG
>NZ_JBATWS010000255.1:0-3137 GCF_049672805.1 Parvibaculum sp. | reverse complement strand
GCGACGAGTAATCCGCGCAGCCATTGGCCGTTTCAGAATATATTAAGGGGACGTTGGCAAAGTGGTTCAACTTCTCCTAAGGTTTTCTTGTTATTCAGATATCAAGATCACCTTTTAAACGGACCGGGCGGGACGATCGTATGAGCAATCAGGGCCAGGCACAGGAACCGACGATGGAGGAAATCCTTGCCTCCATCCGGCGGATTATTTCTGAGGATAGCGGGCCAGATGACAGCCCCCGCGCTGCGGAAGCGGCACCGCCGCCTGCGCCGGAGGATGAGGCTTACGACATCGAGGAAGACATTCTCGAACTGACGGAGGCGCTGCCCGAAGAGCCGCCTTATCAGGAACCGGCCTCGTTCGAGCCGCCTTCGAGCGCGCTTGTGGATGATGTGCAGTTTGCCGAACCGGAGCCTGCTCCTGAACCCGAACCTGTGGCCGAGCCGGAGCCTGAGCCGGTCTATGAGCCAGAACCCGTCTATACGCCGGAACCCGAGCCCGTGGTTGCGCGGGTGGAACCCACCCCTGTAGCGCCCGAGCCTGTGACGCCGGTTCAGCCTGCGATTGAGGAGCCTGTCATGCCCACCGAACCGGCACAGCCTTCGCCTGCTCTGATTTCCCGCGAAGCTGAGGCGGCAGCTTCTGCTGCTTTCGGTATGCTGCAAACCTCGCTTGCCTCGTCCAATAGCGGCCGGACGCTTGAGGATATCGTGGTGGATATGCTCCGCCCGATGCTGAAAGAGTGGCTGGACGACAATCTCCCCTCGCTGGTGGAGCGGCTTGTAGCGGAAGAAATCGAGCGGATCGCCCGCCGCCGCGGCTAAGACGGCTTTTGCGGGCCTGTTTGGCCCGCCCTTGTGCACCGATGCTTGATAGGGTGGCGCTGCCTGTGTAACACAGGCTCGCGCCGCCCTTTTTTTGCGCCTTTTTCCTACGGATGTGACCTCCCATGCTCGAAAAGACCTTCAACCCGCAGGAAGCCGAAGCCCGGCTTTATGACCTTTGGGAAGAAAGCGGCGCGTTTCGCGCTGGCGCAGGCGGCCGGGTAGAGGCGGGCGCCGAGTCCTTTTGCATCGTCATACCGCCGCCCAATGTGACGGGCAGCCTGCATATGGGCCATGCGCTCAACAACACATTGCAGGATGTGCTGATCCGTTTTGAGCGGATGCGGGGCAAGGATGTGCTTTGGCAGCCGGGGCTCGACCATGCGGGCATTGCAACGCAGATGATCGTCGAGCGGCAGCTTGAGGCGGAAGGCAATATCCGCCGCCGCGATCTGGGCCGCGAGGCCTTTATCGAGCGCGTCTGGAAGTGGAAGGGCGAAAGCGGCGGCACGATCATCGGCCAGCTTCGTCGCCTCGGCGCTTCCTGCGACTGGAGCCGCGAACGCTTCACGCTGGATGAAGGTCTTTCAAAGGCGGTGCTCAAGGTTTTCGTGGAGCTGTACCGGAAAGGGCTCATCTATCGCGACAAGCGGCTCGTGAACTGGGACCCGAAGCTCCAGACGGCGGTGTCGGATCTCGAGGTCGAAAACATCGAGGTTAAGGGCCATTTCTGGCATTTCCGCTACCCGCTTGCCGATGGCGTGACCTATGAATGGCCGCTCTTCGATGAAGAGGGCAACCAGACGGGCACGGAGGCGCGCGACTATATCGTCGTCGCCACGACGCGCCCTGAGACCATGCTGGGCGATACCGGCGTTGCCGTGAATCCGGAAGATGAGCGCTACAAGGCGCTGATCGGCAAGCATGTGATCCTGCCGCTTGTCGGCCGCCGCATTCCGATTGTCGGCGACGAACATGCCGACCCGACACAGGGCTCCGGCGCGGTGAAGATTACGCCTGCGCATGACTTCAACGACTTCGAAGTCGGCAAGCGGTGCGGGCTTGAGCAGATCAATATTCTCAATACCGACGGCACGCTGAATGATGAAGTGCCGGAAGCCTATCGCGGCCTCGATCGCTTCGAGGCGCGCAAGAAGGTGGTTGCGGATATCGAGGCGCTCGGCCTCCTTGATCGTATTGAAGACAAGATCGTCATGGTGCCCCATGACGAGAAAACCAAGATGGTGGTGATCGAACCCTTCCTCACCGACCAGTGGTATGTCGATGCGGCGACGCTTGCGAAGCCTGCCATCGAGGCGGTGGAGCGCGGCGAAACTGTCTTTGTGCCGAAGAACTGGGAAAAGACCTATTTCGAATGGATGCGCAACATCCAGCCCTGGTGCATCTCGCGCCAGCTTTGGTGGGGCCATCGGATTCCGGCGTGGTATGGGCCGGACGGGCATGTCTTTGTCGCCTATAGCGACGAGGAAGCGGCAGCGGAGGCTGAAAAGCATTACGGCAAGGCGGTGGAGCTTAGGCGCGACGAAGATGTGCTCGACACATGGTTCTCGTCGGGGCTATGGCCTTTCTCGACGCTTGGCTGGCCGGATGAGACGCCGGAACTGAAGCGCTACTACAAGACCGATGTGCTCGTCACCGGCTTCGACATCATCTTCTTCTGGGTTGCCCGTATGATGATGATGGGGCTGCACTTCATGAAGGAAGTGCCGTTCCACACGGTCTATATCCATGCGCTGGTCCGCGATGAGAAGGGCCAGAAAATGTCGAAGACAAAGGGGAATGTGATCGATCCCCTGAAGCTCATTGACGAATATGGCGCGGATGCGCTGCGCTTCACGCTGACCGCCATGGCCGCGCAGGGCCGCGACATAAAGCTCGCGACTTCGCGCGTTGAAGGCTATCGCAATTTCGGCACCAAGCTCTGGAATGCTGCCCGCTTCTGCGAGATGAACGAATGTGCGCGGGTGGAAGGGTTCGATCCCGCCGCCGTCCAGCAGACGGTCAATCAGTGGATTGCTGGCGAAGTGGCGCGCACTGCTTCCGAAATCACGGCGGCGCTTGAAGCCTATCGCTTTAACGACGCGGCGAATGCGGCCTATCGCTTTGTCTGGAATGTTTTCTGCGACTGGTATCTGGAGTTCATCAAGCCGCTTCTGATGGGCGAGGATGAGGCTGCGAAGGCAGAAACCCGCGCAACGGCGGCATGGGTGCTCGATCAGATCCTTCTCATGCTACATCCCTTCATGCCGTTCATCACCGAAGAACTCTGGCAACATACGGCGAGCAAGGGGC
>NZ_JBATWS010000254.1:0-5495 GCF_049672805.1 Parvibaculum sp. | reverse complement strand
GCCCCGCACCGCGCTCCCAAGTGCGGATCCTGATATGGGTCGGCGAGAGAATCTGCGCGACGGAACTATTGGCGCGTTCGGGAAAGAGCGGGGGGTTCTCGAGCATCGGCCCGATGCGGCCAAGGTCGATTGCATCCACATCATCGACAAAGAACACCGCATGGGGATTGCCCACATTGACGACGCCCGGCGAATGCATGATCGGGTTGCCGAGCGGGCCGACTTCAAGCTCAATCGCGCGCGTGTCCTGAAACTCTTCTGAAAGCGGGATTTCATTCCAGCCGAGGCTCGGCTCGCCCATATCAACGGTGATGTTGCCGCCTTCTGCATGGCGCGCGACAGTGTTGCCGCCCAGCGTCTCGATCAGGACGGCGTCCTTGCCGGTTTCTTCCAGAATGAGCTTGCCGATGCAGCGTGCGGCATTGCCACAGGCGCCGACCGTGCTGCCATCCGCATTGCGGATACCCATGAAGACATCGCCGCCATTACGCGGTTCCTCGATGGTGATGAGCTGGTCACAGCCCACGCCCTTTTCCCGATCCGCAATGGCGCGCGTCAGCGCCTCGCTGAGCGTAATCGGCTCGCGGCGCAGGTCCAGCACGACGAAATCGTTGCCGAGACCGTTCATCTTCAGAAAATGGGGCGTCATCGCTGTCATGATGCGCACTTATATGGCTCTTTTTTGCAGCTTGTGCCAGTAGTGGCGCGTTAGGGTGGGGAGAGGCTGCTAACACGGGAGGCTTCATGCTGTGGGTATTAGGGATTGTCGTCCTGATCGGGCTGGTTCTGGTGGCGGTCTGGTACAGGTTCCACAATCTCTTCGAGGACAAGGTGGCGCTGCATGTGGCCTCGCTTGCGCGGGAAGTCGGAGCGAAGCGTATTCTCGCCGTTTTCGCCCATCCCGATGACGAGCAGCTCATCACCGGCCTTCTGACCTCGGCCAAGGCCGATGGCGCCTATCTTTCCATGATTACGGCCACAAAGGGCGATGCGGGCACCCAATGCCCCGTTGTCTGCCGCCAGAGCGATCTCGGCGCGATCCGCCATGCGGAAGTGCTGAAAAACGGCTTTGCGCTTGGCATTGATGATCAGGAAGTCTGGGATTACCCGGATGGCGGCCTGCCCGACCAGCCGGTGGAAGAGCTTGTATCGCGGGTGGCGGCGGCCATGGAACGCTATACGCCCGATCTGGTGATAGCCTTCTGGCCGACAAGCGGGGCGACGGGCCACAAGGATCATATGCGGATGGGCCTTGTCGCCGAGCAGGCCATAGAGCGGCTGCGGGCGGGCAAGGGGCCTTATCGCGGCCCCCGTTTCGTGGCCTATCCGCTCATTCCTCGTGCCTCGCTTTTGAAGCTGGGGGGCAAGCTCGGGCGTTTTGTGGCGGAAAACCAGCCTCTGCCAACCCATTCGACGCCCGGCAACATCGCCTCGAAGATCCGAGGCTGGAAAATCCATGCGGCGCAGGCCGATTATGTGGCCAAGGCCTATAAGGTGCCGACACGGCTCCTCTATCTCATCTGGGACAAGGAGTTTTATGCGCTGCGGGAGTGGGGAGGCGTCTGATGCAGGATTTGTTGCCCGTCGCGGCGGAAATCGCGGAATTGCTGAAAAAACGGGGCGAAACGCTCGCGCTGTCGGAATCTTCGATGGGCGGGCTGGTGTCCGCGTCCTTCGTGGCGCAGCCCGGTGCGTCTGCCTTTTATCTCGGCAGCACGGTCATCTATACGCGGGGTGCCGCCAAGGCGCTTTACGGGCTGGAAGGCGCGCCGCGGCCAGACCTCAAGCCGCTGACAGAGCCTTATGTTGCTGTCATGGCGGAGCGAGTGCGGGGGACGCTGAACGCCACCTGGGCGCTTGCCGAAATGGGCGCATCCGGCCCTTCCGGCTCCCCCTATGGCCCGCCGCCCGGTACGGCGGTTATCGCGCTGGCGGGGCCGGCCCCGGCTGCGATTACCGTCAGCACGGGGTCTGCTGACCGGGCTGCCAATATGCGGGCCTTCGCCCAAGCGGCGCTGCGGCTTCTCCGGCAGGCGCTCTCAACGCGCTGAATTATTGACTCGGGGCGGCCAAGCCCTTAGTTTCCGCCCACCTTTTCGGGACATTGTTGCGCCCCGACCCGCCCGAGGCAGTGAGCCCGGGTCAACTTCCGTCGGCGATATTCGCTCGCGGGAGCGTTTTTTGTTTTGTTTGTCAAAGGCTTGCGACGCAAGTGTTCGAGAATCTTTCAGGCCGCCTCGGCGATGTTCTCTCCAAGCTCAAGGGCCGTGGTGCCCTGGGGGAGAAGGATGTCGATGAGGCGATGCGCGAAGTCCGCCGGGCGCTACTCGAAGCGGATGTGGCGCTGCCTGTTGCGCGCAGCTTTATCGACAAGGTCCGCGAGCGGGCCATCGGTCAGGAAGTTCTGAGATCGGTCACGCCTGGCCAGCAGGTCATCAAGATCGTCCATGACGAGCTGGTGGAGATGCTGGGCGGTGTGGAGGCAGATACCTCCATCTCGCTGCGGGCGGCGGCCCCTGTCGTGCTGATGATGGTGGGCCTTCAGGGTTCCGGCAAAACCACCTCCACGGCCAAGATTGCAAAGCGCCTCACTACGCGCGAAAAGCGCAAGGTTCTGATGGCCTCGCTCGATACGCGCCGCCCGGCAGCGCAGGAGCAGCTTCGGATTCTGGGCGAGCAGGTGGGCGTTGCCACGCTTCCCATCGTTGAGGGCCAGCAGCCTGTCGCCATTGCACGGCGCGCTGTCGAGGCAGCGCGGCTTGGCGGTTATGACGTGCTGATGCTCGACACGGCAGGCCGCATCCATATCGATGAAGAGCTGATGGCCGAAGTCGCAGAAGTCCGCGACATTGCCGAGCCGCATGAGACGCTGCTCGTGGCCGACAGCCTCACCGGTCAGGACGCGGTCAATGTGGCCGAACAGTTCAATGCGCGCATCGGCGTGACCGGCATTGTGCTCACCCGCGTCGATGGTGACGGGCGCGGCGGTGCGGCGCTTTCCATGCGGGCCGTGACCGGCGTTCCGATCAAGCTGCTCGGTACCGGCGAAAAGATGGATGCGCTGGAAGATTTCCGTGCAGACCGCGTGGCAGGCCGCATTCTCGGCATGGGCGACATTGTCAGCCTTGTCGAAAAGGCTGCCGAAACGATTGATGCCGAAAAGGCCGAGAAAATGGCCGAGCGGCTCCGCAAGGGGCAGTTCGATCTCGATGATCTCGCCGATCAGCTTCGTCAGATGAGCCGCATGGGCGGCATGAAGGGGCTTCTCGGCATGATGCCGGGTCTCGGCAAGGCGCAGATGCAGGCGGCGCAGGCCCATATGGGTGACGGCACGGTGAAGCGCCAGATCGCCATCATCTCGTCCATGACGAAGAGCGAGCGTGAAAACCCGAAGCTCCTCAATGCGAGCCGCAAGAAGCGCATTGCCAGGGGGTCGGGCACGGAAGTTCAGGAAATCAACCGCCTTCTCAAGATGCACCGTCAGATGGCGGACATGATGAAGGCGATGGGCCGCCAGAAGGGTGGCCTTCTCTCCAAGCTGTTTGGTGGCGGGGGCGGAATGCCCGACCTGCCGCCGGAGGCCGCCGACCCGAAGGCGCTGCAAAAGGCGCTGTCCTCGGGCGCGCTGGGGAAGCTCCCGGCGGGCGGGCTTCCAAAAGGATTGCCGGGCCTTCCGGGCTCCGGTTTCGGCGGGATGCCGCCCGGTCTTCCGGGGCTTCCTACCGGCAAGAAGAAAAAGTGATTGAGCTTAGGTAACTGCACAAATTGACGAAATCCTGGCCCGCACGAATGTGTGGCCGGTCCACTTGAAAGGTAAGACACAATGGCACTGAAGATCCGGCTCGCCCGTGGCGGCGCGAAGACGCGCCCCTTCTATCGCATCGTGGTTGCCGATACGCGCAGCCCCCGCGATGGTCGCTTCATCGAAAAGATCGGCTCGTTCAACCCGCTGCTGCCGAAGGACAATGCCGAGCGCGTGACCCTCGATCTCGAGCGTGCGAAGCACTGGCTCTCGGTTGGCGCGCTGCCGACGGACCGCGTTGCCCGCTTCCTGAATGATGCCGGCCTCTTCAAGCGCGAAGCCCGCAACAACCCGATCAAGGCCAAACCGAAGGCGAAGGCGCAGGAGCGTCTGGAAGCTGCCCGTATCGCTGCGGAAGAAGCTGCTGAAGCTGCTAAGGCTGCTGCCGAGGCGCCCGCTGAAGAAGCTCCGGCCGAAGAGGCGCAGGCTTAATCAGGCCTGCGCATCGCGCTCATGGCTCAGGGCAAGGCCGAAGCGGCGGACGCCAGAGTGTGCCTTGGCGTGGTCACGGGCGCGCATGGCGTGCGGGGGCTCGTAAAGGTGAAAGCCTTTACCGAGTTGCCGGAAGGCGTTGCCGCTTATGGCCCGGTCGAAACGAAGGACGGGTCACGCCGCTTCGCCATCGAGGCGAAGGGCATGATCAAGGATCTCGTTCTTTGCCGTCTTGAAGGCATAGATGACCGCGACACTGCCGAGGCGCTTCGGGGAACCGAGCTTTATGTGCCGCGCGAGCGCCTGCCGGAGCCGGATGAGGACGAGGAAGGCTGGTATCACGCCGATCTCGTCGGGCTGCGCGTGGTGGGCGAGGATGGCCGGGCTTACGGCCATGTCGCGGCGGTGCTGAATTTCGGGGCAGGCGACCTGCTCGAAATTGCTCCCGAAGGGGGCGGCGAGACGGTGCTGATGGGGTTCACGGTCGATAATGTGCGGCTCGTGGACACCGAGGGAGGCCGGATCGTGATCGACCCGCCTGTCGGCACTTTTGCTGACGAGGATGCGGAACCGGGAGCGGGTGATGAGTGAAGGCTGGTCCGCCACGGTGCTGACGCTCTTCCCGGAAATGTTTCCGGGGCCTTTGGGCGTGTCGCTCGCGGGCCGGGCGCTTGAAGCGCGGAAATGGACCCTTGAAACGGTCGATATCCGCGATTTTGCGACCGACCGGCACCGTTCCGTGGACGATACGCCAGCGGGCGGCGGGCCGGGCATGGTGATGCGGGCGGATGTGGTGGCGGCGGCGGTCGATGCCGTCCGGGGCAAGGCTTCCCCGGAAGGTGATGCAAGGCCGCTTATCTATCTGAGCCCGAGGGGGCGCCCCCTGACCCAGAAAAGGGTGAGGGAGCTGGCCGAAGGGCCGGGTGTGGTGCTTCTTTGTGGGCGTTTCGAGGGACTCGACCAGCGGGTCATCGAAGCGCGGCAGATGGAAGAAATAAGTATCGGGGATTTCGTCCTTTCGGGCGGGGAACCCGCGGCAATCTGCCTTCTCGATGCGGTGATCCGGCTTCTGCCGGGTGTCATGGGGAAGGATTTGTCGGGCGAGGAAGAAAGTTTCGAGGGCGGGCTCCTTGAGTACCCGCACTATACGAGGCCGCAGGACTTCGAAGGGCGGGGCATCCCGCCGGTTCTGACTTCCGGCGACCACGCGAAGGTCAAGGCCTGGCGTCGTGCACAGGCGGAAGAGACGACAAGGGAAAGG
>NZ_JBATWS010000253.1:0-8909 GCF_049672805.1 Parvibaculum sp. | reverse complement strand
TTTCGCTGCGAGCGCCTGCGCTATTCAGCCGAAGGCACGCCGGATGTGGACAATCTCTATGCGCGCGTCGGCACCGAGGCGCCGCATTTCTGCTTTGCCGGCCACACGGATGTGGTGCCGGTAGGGGAAAAGGCCGCCTGGACGGTTGACCCCTTTGAAGGCGCGATCCGGGAGGGGCGGCTTTATGGACGTGGTGCCGCCGACATGAAGAGCGCCATCGCGGCCTTTGCGGCGGCCGCGGAACGGCTCATCACTTCCGGCGGCTTCAAGGGCTCGATCAGCCTGCTCATCACGGGCGATGAAGAAGGGCCGAGCATCAATGGCACGGTGAAGATGCTCGAAACGCTCGCCGCGCGGGGCGAGAAGATCCATCATTGCCTCGTGGGTGAACCGACCAGCGTCGAAAAGCTCGGCGACATGGTGAAGATCGGGCGGCGCGGCAGCATCAATGGCTGGCTCACAGTGCATGGCACGCAGGGTCATGTCGCCTATCCGCATCTTGCCGACAATCCCGTGCCGCGCCTTCTTGAAATGCTGCACCGGCTGGATGCCCATGTGCTTGATGAAGGGACGGATCATTTCCAGCCCTCCAATCTCGAAATCACCTCCGTCGATGTCGGCAATACGGCCACGAATGTTATTCCGGCAAGCGCGAAGGCCGTTTTCAATATCCGCTTCAACGATCTCCATACGGGCGCCTCTCTCGAAAAATGGATGCGGTCTGTTCTCGACGCCGTGACGGCGGAGAAGGGCGGCAGCTACACCTTGAAGACAGCGACGAGCGGCGAAGCCTTCCTCACCCCGCCAGGCGATTTTTCCGCACTGATTGCACGCGCCATCGAACAGGTGACCGGCATCACGCCCGAGCTTTCGACAACGGGCGGCACATCGGATGCGCGCTTCATCCGCGCCTATGCGCCGGTGGTCGAGTTCGGACTCCCGAATGCCACCATGCACAAGGTCGATGAGAATGCGGGCGTGGATGATATTTCGCGCCTGGCCGATATTTATGAGGCGATCTTGCGCGGCTATTTCAGCGGGCTTTCCTCGTGAACGGCGCGGTCATCAGCAATGCGATGGTGGGCGCCTGGTATCTGCTAATCGGCGACAAGCGCGCACAACAATGTTTTGACCTCTCGCCGGAAGGCGCTCTCGGCAGTTTTACCGGCCTGCTGCTTTCGCTGCCGATCCTCTTCTTCTCATCCACCGCCGCGCTTCGCCTTGCGACGAGCAGCGAGCATTTTCCGATCGAGATTCCCTTCGGGCCGTTCATCACGGCGGAGATGCTCGGCACGGTGATCTATTGGGCGGCCTTCCTTTTTGCAATGGCCCGCATCACGCGCGCGCTCGGTCTTGCGCAGGCCTATACGCCCTATCTCATCACCTTCAACTGGGGCGTTCTTTTCACCAATGCGGTTTTTGCGCTGCCGCTAGTGCCCTATTCGCTCGGCCTTTATTCGGACGGGGCCGCCCTCTTCCTGATGCTGCCCGCGCTTGCCGTGCTCTTTATCTATCACTGGCGGATAGCGCGTGAGGTGCTGGGTGCCGAACAGGGGCCGGCCATAGCCATTGTCATTTTTGCAGCCCTTCTCAGCTTCTCCATCGACCAGATTGTCGGATTTCTGATCCTGCCGGCAGGAGGTCTTGGCGGATGAGCGACGAACGGCCCATCGGCGTTTTTGACAGTGGCATTGGCGGCATCACGGTTCTGAAGGCGCTGCGCGCGGCGCTGCCTCACGAACATCTCGTCTATCTCGGTGACACGGCGCGGCTGCCCTATGGCACGAAAAGCGCCGAGACGGTGACAGCCTATGCGACACAGGCAACGAAACACCTGCTCCGCCATGATGTGAAAATGGTCGTGATTGCCTGCAACACCGCTTCCTCCGTTGCGCTTGAGCCGCTCACAAACGCGCTCGCACCCATTCCCGTAATTGGCGTGATCGGCCCCGGCGCAAAGGCCGGTGCAAAGGCCACAAAGACGGGCCGCATCGGCGTCATTGCCACGGAAGCAACGGTGAAGGGCGGCGCCTATGTTCGCGCGATCCATGCAGAAATGCCGGACGCAGAAGTGACACAGGCACCCTGCGGCCTCTTCGTGACGCTGGCGGAAGAAGGCTGGACCAAAGGCGATGTCGCAGAAGCGGCCGCGCGCCGCTATCTCGCACCGCTTTTCAAAGGGCGGAACGCGCCGGACACGCTGGTGCTTGGCTGCACACATTTCCCCGTGCTTGCACGCACCATTGCCAAGGTCACGGGCAAGGGCGTGAAGCTCGTCGACTCGGCAGCTACAACCGCAAAGGCCGTGAAGGAGGCGCTCGCCGAGAAAGGTCTTGCCACAAAACGCAAGAGCAAGGGCCGCACGCGCTTTCTTGCAACCGACAGCACGGAACGCTTTGCTCGCGTCGGCGGGATTTTCTTCGGCGAGGAAATTCGCGCGAAGGATGTCGAGCTTGTGGACATCAAGCCGGAGTGACGGCCGGGAACTTGTTCAGTCGTAATCAACCTGCAACAGATAAAGCCCGTCGGGCGGGGCGACCGGGCCGCAGGCCGCGCGGTCGCGTGCGGCAAGCGCCTTCTCCACCTGCCGCTTTGTCCACTTCCCCTCGCCCACCATTTTCAGCGTGCCGACGAATGAGCGGACCTGATTATGCAGGAAGCTCCGCGCGCGGCAGGTGATCTCGATCTCATCTGCATAGCGGGCGACCGAGATTTCATCGACCGTCTTTATCGGCGATTTCGCCTGACACTGGACGGAGCGGAAGGTGGTGAAGTCGTGATTGCCGACAAGCACCTGCGCCGCCGCATGCATTGCATCGGCATCAAGCGGCTTGTGGACAAGCCAGGCCTGACCGCGATCGAGCGTGAGCGGCGCTCGGCGATTGATGATCCGATACATATAATGGCGGCGTGTGGCCGAGAAGCGCGCCTCGAATGTGTCGGGCACTTTTTCCACGGCGATGATTGCAACCGGGTGCGGGCGCATATGGGCGTTCACCGCATCGCGGAGCGTGTCGAGCGCGGTTTCATTCGGCAGATCGACATGTGCCACCTGCCCCAGCGCATGAACACCGGCATCAGTGCGACCTGCGCCATTTACCTTCACGTCTTCACCACAAAAGCCCTTGAAGCCTGCTTCCAGCACATGTTGCACTGACAGGCCGTTCGCTTGCGCCTGCCAGCCAACGAAAGGCGCGCCGTCATATTCGATGGTAAGTTTGTAGCGGGGCATCAGCTGACACTCTCGCCAACGGTGAGCGGATAGCCGCGGAGAAAATCCCGGGCGCTCATTGCAGATTTTCCTGCGCGCTGAAGCTCGGAGATTTCAAGCGCGCCCTCACAACAGGCAATGATGATGGTGCCATCCGTTGAAAGTATTTCTCCCGGCTTGCCGGATTTCTCGACGGGCGCGGCGCGCACTATCTTGATGCGGGTCGCATTCCTGCCTGTTCCCGCTTCGAAGAAGGCACCGGGGAAAGGTGTCAGCCCGCGAATATGGCAATCAAGCTCGCGGGCCGGGCGCGACCAGTCTATCCGCGCTTCTTCCTTGGTGATCTTTTTCGCATAGGTGACGCCTTCTTCCGATTGCGGAACAGCCTCAATGCTGCCTCGCGCGAGCGCTGCAAGGGCGCGCACCATCAGCGACGCACCGATTTCCGAAAGGCGGTCGTGAAGGCTGCCCGCCGTTTCATCCTTCGCAATGGTGACATGCTCGGCGAGAAGCACGGGGCCGGTATCAAGCCCCTCCTCCATCTGCATCACCATGACGCCGGTTTCTGCATCGCCTGCCATAATGGCGCGCTGGATGGGGGCCGCCCCGCGCCAGCGCGGCAGAAGCGAGGCATGGAGATTGAGGCAGCCAAGGCGTGGCGCCTCCAGCACGGGCTTTGGCAGAAGAAGGCCATAGGCGACGACCACCGCCGCATCTGCCTCAAACTCTGCAAATATCTTCTGCTCGGTCTCATCCTTGAGCGAGACAGGCGTGAAAACGGGAAGCCCGTGTTCCTCGGCAAAGCGGTGAACGGGTGATGGCTGCTCGGACATGCCGCGGCCTGCCTTGCGCGGCGGCTGCGAATAGACGGCCACGACGTCGTGACCGGCGGCGAGAATTTCTGCAAGAACGGGAACGGCGAAATCCGGTGTTCCCATGAAAACGAGCCGAAGGCTGCTCATCTTCTGGCCCTCATCTCATGGATTCTGGCGCGGTGTGCGCTCAAGCGGGTTCCTTCTGGAGCTTCTTCTGCTTCATGAGCTTCTTCAGCATCATGGAACGCTTCACGCGCGAGAGATGATCGATGAAGAGGATACCCTTCAGATGATCCATCTCATGCTGGAGACAGGTGGCGAGAAGTTCGTCGCACTCCTCCTCGCGGATTTCGCCCTGATAATCGAGATAGCGCACGCGGCAGCGGGCCGGGCGCTCCACTTCTTCATAAAGATCAGGAACCGAAAGGCAGCCTTCCTCATAGACGGAGGTCTCGTCCGAGGTCCAGATGATCTCGGGATTCACGAAATAGCGCGGCTGCGGCTTCTCGCCTTCCCGGGCAAGATCCATGACGATGACCTGTTTGGGCACGCCAATCTGGATCGCGGCAAGGCCGATGCCCGGCGCGTCATACATCGTCTCCAGCATGTCATCCATCAGCGCGCGCAGTTCGTCATCCACCCGCTCGACGGGTTTGGAGACCTCCTTGAGCCGGGGGTCGGGCGCTGTAATGATTTCGCGTATGGCCATGCGCCTGACATAAGGCCGAGGGGTGAACCGGTCAAGCCAGCGCGCTCGAATGTCGCCCGTTTCCCCGGTTTCCTGCGGCCCGGCTCAGGCAGGGAATCGGCTATAGTCAGCGGGAAAATGACGGTGAAAGGGGGATGGAGCGACAATGACCGGGCTTTTGGCAAATAGCGGCGTGATGGCAGGGCTTATTACCGGGGCCGCCATTCTTCTCGCCGCCATTGTGCTGGTTCTTTTCCGCCGGAAAGGGGATGGCGGGGCCAATGTCGAGGGGCTGAAGGCCGAGATCGCCTCGCTTCGGGCCGAGTTGCAGCAGCTTGGCGGGCGCTTTTCGGGCATCACGGATGCGCAGACCGCTGCCTTGGGCGACCTCACCCGCACGCTGAACGACCGGCTCAATCAGGGCGTGGGCGCCATTCAGACGGCCGTGCAGACCATCGGCACCAAGCTCGACGCCGATGTGGCTGCCATGGAAAAGAGCGCCGTTGCGGGCCGGGAGCGGCTTCAGGAGCTTGTCGATCAGAAACTTGATGCCTCGAGCACGAAGCATAGCGAGGCGGCGGGCGCGCTGCGGGCGGAGCTCACCAAAAGCTTCGCGGACACGACCACCGCCATGACCTCGACGCTCCGGCAGCTTGGCGCCGACCAGCATGAAAAGCTCAACGAGTTTTCGGCCCGCATTGCCGAACTCACCAAGCTGCAAAATGAGGCGCAGGAGAAACTGCGTAACGCGGTTGAGGCACGACTCGATCAGTTGCGCATGGAAAACAGCGCCAAGCTCGACGAGATGCGCCAGACGGTCGATGAGAAGCTGCAATCCACACTTGAGAAGCGGCTTGGCGAATCCTTCAACACGGTGAGCGAGCAGTTGAAGCGTGTCCATGAAGGGCTTGGCGAGATGCAGAATCTCGCAACCGGCGTGGGCGATCTCAAGCGTGTGCTCACCAATGTGAAAACGCGTGGCACATGGGCGGAAGTGCAGTTGCGCTTCCTGCTGGAAGATTATCTCACCGCTGACCAGTTCGTCGCCAACGCGCAGATGAAGCCGAACACGACAGAGCGTGTGGAGTTTGCCGTGCGCTTTCCCGCGCGCGACGATGATGGCAGCGATGTTTATCTGCCCATCGACTCGAAATTTCCGAAGGAAGATTATGAGCGGTTGATGATGGCGGCAGAAGCTGCCGATCCTGTTGCCGTGGAAGCGGCGAGTGCGGCCCTCGAAACCACGATCCGAAATTCGGCAAAGACGATCTGCGACAAGTATATCAACCCGCCCCATACTACGGATTTCGCCATTCTCTTCCTGCCGACCGAAGGGCTCTTTGCGGAAGTGCTGCGTCGCCCCGGCCTTTTCGACCGGCTGCAACGTGATTACCGCGTGACAGTTGCCGGACCGACCACGCTTTCCTCGCTGCTCAATGCTTTCCAGATGGGTTTCCGCTCGCTCGCGATTCAGCAGCGCTCAAGCGATGTGTGGAAGGTTCTCGGCGCGGTGCGTACCGAGTTTGACAAGCATGGTGATGTACTCGACCGCATCAAGCGCCAGCTCAGCGCGGCGGCAAACAGCGTGGACGCGCTTGGCACACGGACCCGCAGCATGCGCCGCCACCTCAAGGATGTGGAGGCGCTGCCCGCCGCTACCTCATCCGCACTTCTCGGCCTTGCAGCCCCCGCAACCGGCGATGATGACGCTGATCTGGATGAAGAAGCCTGGGTGCCGGATGAATAGGCACTCCTTCTGCCAATTTTTTTGAAGCGGAAGCGGTTTTTTTTTTGCTAGGCTCCCCACCGAACGTAGATGCCCTCGGGGGCAGATCAAAATGGGGGCAGGGGTCAATGCAGGCTTTTCAGGACTTTGTAGGACAGATCAACGATCTTCTCTGGGGCTGGCCGATGCTCATCGCCATTGGCGGTGTCGGACTTTATCTGACCATCGGCCTGCGCTTCATGCCCTGGCGGAAAATTCCCGAAGGTTTCGCCACTTCTTTCGCACCCTCACGCGGGAAGGGTGAGATTTCTCCATTTCAGGCGCTTGCAACCGCGCTCGCCGCCACTGTGGGCACGGGCAATATTGTCGGCGTTGCCACTGCGATTTACTGGGGCGGGCCCGGCGCGCTTTTCTATATGTGGGTGATTGCCTTCATCGGCATGGCCACGAAATATTCTGAAGCGGTCTGCGCCGTCGCCTATCGCGAGAAAGATGCGCTCGGCAATTTCGTCGGTGGGCCGATGTACTACATCAAGAATGGTGTTGGCCCGAAATTCCCGAAGCTTGCCATGGTTCTCGCCCCGGCCTTCGCCATTTTCACCGCTTTTGCGGGCTTCGGCATCGGCAATACGGTGCAGGCGAACTCCGTCGCAAAGGTGATGGAATCGAGCTTTGGCGTGCCGACCATTGCGACCGGCCTTTTCGTCATGGTCACTGTCGGCCTCGTGCTGGTGGGCGGGTTGAAGCGTATTGCGGAAGTCGCAAGTGCACTCGTTCCTACAATGATCGTCATCTATGTCGGCAGCGGCATTGCCATTCTTGCCGCGAATTATGCGGCGCTCCCCGGTGCCTTCGAACTCATCTTCAAGCATGCCTTCACACCGGCTGCGGCAGAAGGCGGCTTCCTTGGCGCGACTGTGGTGATGGCCATTCGCTGGGGTTTTGCGCGCGGCATTTTTTCCAATGAGGCGGGACTTGGGTCCGCCGCCATCGTTCACGCGGCAGCAAAGACCAACAATCCGATTGAGCAGGGTCTTGTCGGCATGATTGGCGTCTTCATTGACACAATCGTCGTCTGCACCATTACAGGCCTCGTCATCATCACATCGGGCGTGTGGACCTCCAGCGCCAATGGACCGGCCATGACGGCGGATGCCTTCCAGGCGACGCTCGGCTTTGGAGGGACGGTCGTCGCCATATCGCTCGCGCTCTTCACCTACACGACGCTGCTTGGCTGGAGCTATTACGGAGAACGTGCGCTCGTCTTCCTGTTCGGTGTGAAGGCAATCATGCCCTATCGCATCATCTGGGTACTGCTTATCCCGATTGGCGCAACGATGAGCCTTGATCTCGTCTGGGGTATTGCGGATGCGCTGAATGCAATGATGGCAATACCGAACCTGATCGCGCTCATTATCCTCGCGCCCGCTGTCTTTGCGATGACGCGGAATTACTGGAACAAGGAAGGCTGATCGCAGGGAAGGCTCAGAAGGGGCGGCGGGATTTCATGGCGGCGGCAAGCGTGCCGTCATCAAGATAATCAAGCTCGCCGCCCACCGGCACGCCATGCGCGAGTCGCGACACGGCGATGCCCAGTCCCGAAATACGGTCAGTGATGTAATGCGCGGTCGTCTGCCCATCAACCGTCGCATTCATTGCAAGCACGATCTCGTTTATCGCGCCCGCGCCGCCTTCAAGGCGCTCGACCAGCTTGCCGATATTGAGATCATCCGGCCCCACGCCATCAAGCGCTGAAAGCACGCCACCCAGCACATGATAGCGGCCCTTATGGGCGCCTGCGCGCTCCAGCGCCCAGAGGTCGCCTACTTCTTCCACGATGCACAATACATGCGGGTCGCGCGTTTCATCCGTGCAGATGGCGCAGGGGTCCTGCGTGTCGATATTGCCGCAGCTTGAGCAGATGCGCGCCTTCTCCGCTGCATCCGCCATGGCAGAAGCAAGCGGGCTCAACAGCGTTTCCTTCTTCTTGATGAGTTGCAGCACTGCGCGCCGCGCAGAACGCGGCCCAAGCCCTGGCAGCTTTGAAAGAAGCGCAATCAGGCGCTCGATTTCCGGCCCGGTAACGGCCATGCCTCAGAGTCCGAGGCCCGGCGGAATCGGCAAGCCGCCCGCAACCGACTTCATCTTCTCTGCGGCAAAGGCTTCCGCCTTCGACTTCGCATCCGCGCATGCCGCGACGATCAGATCTTCGAGGATTTCGCGCTCATCCTCTTTCATCAGCGAGGGATCGATTGAAACCTTCTTCACCTCGCCCTTACCCGACATGAGAACCGTCACCATGCCGCCGCCTGAACGGCCTTCAAGCTCGGCGGCTTCAAGTTCCTTCTGCATGTCCGCCATGCGGGCTTGAAGCTGCTGTGCCTGCTTCATGATGTCGAACATGTTTTTCACGCTTCGGGCTCCCTGTTGTCATACTCGGCTGCAAAGGCATCGGGATCGATGCCGGGG
>NZ_JBATWS010000252.1:0-4923 GCF_049672805.1 Parvibaculum sp. | reverse complement strand
TTTCTCAGGCTTCCGGCGTGTAGCGCACCGGCATTTCCTTGATGCCATAGATGAAGTTCGAACGCAGACGGCGTATCGGGCCCGAGACATGAATGTCCGGGAAACGCCGCAGCAATTCCTCAAAGAGAATACGAAGCTGCAACTCGGCAAGCCGCGAGCCGAGGCAGAAATGCTGTCCCACGCCAAAGCCGAGCTGTGTGGGCACGTCGGGATTCGTGTAGCGCGTGACATCGAAGCGGTAGGGATCATCCCACTTTTCTTCATCCCGATTGGCAGAGGCGTACCACATCACCACCTTGTCACCCTTCGCGATGCGCTGGCCGCGAATCTCCGTATCCTCGGCGGCTGTGCGACGCATGTGAAGGACGGGGCTCACCCAGCGCACGATCTCCTGCACGGCGGAAGGAATGAGCGAGGGATTGTCGATGAGCTTCTGCCGCTCCTGCGGATTCTCGGAGAGCGCGAGCAATCCGCCGGAGATCGAGTTGCGCGTCGTCTCATTCCCCGCAACCACAAGCAGGAGGAAGGTTCCGATATAGGTCGGAAAGCTCATCGTCTGCCCGTCGATCTTTGAATGGGCAAGCATGGTGATGAGATCATCACCCGGCTCCGCCAGCCGCTTCTGCCAGAGCCCTGCGGAATAGGCCGCCATTTCCGAAAGGCACTGACGCAAATATTCGTCGGAGACACGAAGCTCCGGATCATCCTCTCCGACCGTCGCGTTGGACCATTCGAAAAGTTTCGCGCCATCGCTTTCCGGCACGCCGAAAAGCTCCGCCAGCACCTCGATCGGAAGAGCGGCGGCGACGGCCGAAATGAACTCCGCCTCGCCCGTCTTCGGCAGATTGTCGAGAAGCCGTGTCACCCGCGCGCGAATGCGGTCTTCCATGCCGGAAATGCGCTTCGGCACAAAGCCCGGCGTTACCATGCGCCGATAGGCGGCATGGTCCGGCGGATCCATCGAGATCATGCTGGCCTCGGTGGAATTACCGTCGATCTCGTTTTCGTTGAAGATGCGATGCCCGCCCATTTCCTTTGCGGAGGAGAAGAGTTTCGGATTCTTCGAGATCGCTTCTATGTCGTCATAGCGCGTGATGGACCAGAAGCCGGGACCATCGGCTTCCGGGTTCCAGTACACGGGCTCTTCTGCGCGCAGCTTCCGGAACACTTCATGGTGTCGTTCGTGCAGATAGAGATCGGGGTCTTTCAGATCGGGCTTGCCACCCAGATCAACCGCCTTCGTCTTCGGCCTGAGCATCGTCGCATCCTCCCCTTTTTATCATTGGGGAGAAGTCTAAGGCTCATCGCCCTGCAGGCTCAAGCAACGGGAAAGCCGACGGCCGCTTCCAGCTCTTTCAGCGCCTGTTCGGGCGAGAGCACCTTGATGGTGGTCATGCCAAGCGCGCGGGCGGGTTTGAGATTGATGCCCAGATCATCGAGATAAACGCTTGCCGCAGGGGAAACACCCAGCGCCTCGCAGGCCATCTCATAGATGCGCGGATCGGGCTTGCGAATACCGACCTTGGAGCTTTCGATCACATGGTCGAAGAGCGACATGACTTCGGCAACGGCGGCTGCCTTCTCGCTGCTGCGCGCCATGCCGGCACCCTTGCCAGCTGAGACATTATTGGTGATGCAGCCAACCTTGACCTGCTCCTTGCAGCGTTTCAGCGCCGTCACCATTTCCGGCCGGATATTGCCGGAAAGAAGCTCGATGATGTCGCGGCCGGGAATGCGCGTGCCTTTTGCGGCGGATTCTTCCGCAAAAAGACGGTCGAACTCATCCAGCGTGCATTCGCTGCGCTCAAAGAGGGCCCAGGCATTGGTGTCGGGATTGGTCGCGTTGATGCTGCGAATGAAACCGAGAGGGAGACCCTTCTCGCGCTCATAGCGGTTGAAGGCTTCAAAGGGGCTCGTCGTAAGAACCCCGCCAAAATCCCAGATAACAGCCTCGACCATACCGTTCCTCACCCTGCTGAATTGCGTTTGGGCGGGAACCTACACGGCGCGCCGGAAAGCGCCAAGCCGCCAGCGCCAAAGAGAAGGCGCCTTTCGGCGCCTTCCTCAGCGTGTCTTGACGATGCAGTCCTGCCCGGCGGATTTGAGGCTGGTGCAGGCAGATTGCGCTGCCGCCTTGGTAGCGTAGCCCGCTGCGCGGACACGATAGAAGATGCCCTTGTCGCCAAGGTCAGCGCGCTCGATATCGAGCGCCTGCCCGCCAAGGATCGAGGGATGCTTCTTTTGCAGCGCGGCCCAGGCGTTCTTCGCGCCTGCCTCTTCGCGCAGCGCCATGAGCTGCACGACATAGGCACCGCCACTCGCCGGTGCGGCAGCAGTGGTTGCGGCAGGAGCAGGTTCGGCCTTCGGCGCCGCAGCAGGCGACGTGATCTGTGCGGGCGCAACCTCGATTGAAGGAAGCTCCGCCACAGGCGCTTCAGCCGCCGCGCTCGGCGCAGTCTCGGGAATGCTTGCTTCCGGCGCTTGTGTTGCGGGCGCGGCTTCTGCCACTTCCCTCTCGACCGGGATTTCTTCGCGCGCGGGGGCGGGCGTCACCGGGGCGCTTTGGCTGTCAGGAGCCGAGGCAATTTCCGGCGCGACAGGTGCCACGCCCGAGTCACCCTGATTGAGAGAGAGCGCCACAAGGACACCGCCCAGCAGCGCAAGACCGATAAAGGCGCCAACGATCAGCCTTGTGCGCCCGCCGCCTTCCTCATCTTCGGGTGTGTAGATGATTTCAGGCTCGGGCGGGCGGGGCCGCTCTTCCTCGTCCATTCCATGCATGTCTTCCGGCCTCCCGGTAGCTGGGCTCGTATAGAGCCCGGGGGACGGGCCTTCCGTCGCACTGACGCCCGACAGATCGGGTTGCCGCCCCGGCGTGAGCGTCGCACGCGAAGCAGGCTCCACTATGGAAGGCCCGGCTTCACCCTTGCGCGCCAAGAGGTCGCTCGTCAATGAGGCAGGTTTCTTCGCCATCAGGCTGCGCCCTGCAAAATAGTGCTGGAAATGGCCTCAGCGCTGGTTCCAGCCGCAATTGTGCCCGTCAGAGGCGAGGTTTCGCGCCCTTTCAGGCGGCTGTCCAGAAAGGACCAGAGTTCGGAGATTTCTTCCGGGGATTTCGTGTTCGAGGCGATTTCCATGACGGTCCGACCATCAATCATGCTGGAAGCGAAATCGATTCGCTGATGCAGGATGGTAGGCGCAACGGCGCCATGATGCGAAAGCGCAATGACTGCCTCGGTGGTGATTCGAGCCCGGGGGCTTGCACCATTCACGGCGAAGACGAGGGGTTTGCCCACTTCCTCGCAGAGCCGGACGGTGGCACCCGCCGCGCGCAGATCATGCGGGCTGGGCCTTGTCGGAATGACGATGAGATCGGCCTGGCTGATCACATGGCCGATCGTGGCCGTGATCGCGGGCGGTGTGTCGATGATGACGAGCTTCACGCCGCCAGCCTTCAGATGGCGGAGATCGGCTTCAAGCCCCTCATTCGAGGCACGCACGAAGAAAGGCCGCTCCGCCTCCCGCGCATTCCACCATTGAGAAAGAGACCCCTGCGGGTCCGTATCGATAAGGGCAACTGGCCCTGCTCCCCGGCGCTCTGCCTCAACCGCGATATGACCAGCGAGGGTTGTCTTGCCGGAGCCACCCTTCTGGGACGCAAACGCAATGACGTGCATGGCTTATTCCCGATGATCGGCCGCCGGCTCAAATCCTTGATTGCGGCCCTGAAAGTGACACGCTGCTTGCGATCCGGGAGCGCGTTTTCGCGCCCCGACCCGCAGGCGTGTGCGTGATCGAAATGTCCAAAGGCCGAATCAGCCCCCCAAGGGAGAGTATCGGCTGACCCATTTTGGCTCAACATATAGGGGCGAAAATCTGGCGTTTGCCGGAACAGCGTGGTGTCTCAGTCACAAGCACCGAAAGGGCCGCTCAGGCGGTGGCCATTTCTGCCGTCACCTTCACCATGGCGCTTGTCAGCCGGGCGAGATCCTCCGCGCCGGTGACGAGAGGCGGCGTGGTGTAGATGATGCTGCCGAAGGGGCGGATCCAGACACCTTCCTCCACGAAGCGGTGCTTCATCCGGTTGAGGTCGCCCATCTTCTCGAACTCGATGACGCCGATGGCGCCGAGAACGCGCACATCCTTCACGCCCTTTATCGCGCGGGCAGGTTCAAGCTCGCGGGCGAGCTGCGCCGAGATCGCGGCCACCTGCTCAAGCCGGGGTTCGCTTTCGAAAAGATCGAGTGATGCGTTGGCCGCCGCACAGGCAAGCGGATTGCCGGTATAGGTCGGCCCATGCATCAGCGCCCTGGCTCCCGATTCCCCCAGAAACGCCTCGAAGACAGGTGCGCGGGCAATGGTGGCGGCGAGCGCCATGGTGCCGCCTGTCAGCGCCTTTGAGAGCGTGACAATGTCGGGCACGATGCCGGCCTGCTCACAGGCAAACATGCTGCCGGTGCGGCAGAAGCCGGTGAAAATCTCGTCCAGAACAAGAAGCACATTATGCTTGTCGCATAGCGCGCGCAGGCGCTTCAGCGTTTCGGGCGAATGGAAGCGCATGCCGCCCGCGCCCTGCACCAGCGGTTCGGTAAGGACAGCGGCGATCTCATGCGCATGGTCGCCAAGGAAGCGGTCAAGGGCCGCTTCCTTCTCTTCATCGGTCGGCAAGGTGCAGATGAACTGTTCGGCAATCGCGCCCTTGAACAGCGTGTGCATGCCCTCATCCGGGTCGCAGACGGACATGGTGGCGAGCGTGTCGCCATGATAGCCGCCCTTGAAGCTGACAAAGCGCGTGCGGCCCTTCTGCCCGTTATTGATCCAGTACTGCACCGCGATCTTCATCGCGATCTCGACCGAGACGGAGCCGGATTCGGAAAAGAACACATGACCGAGATCACCCGGCAGCAGGGTCGAAAGGCGTGA
>NZ_JBATWS010000251.1:0-3368 GCF_049672805.1 Parvibaculum sp. | reverse complement strand
CTATTACGCTCCCCCCTAAACTAAACCCCGCGGCTATTCCGCCGTCCTTTGTCCCATTTTGACAAGCTCCACCCCGACTTGCAAAAGAGAATTCGCGTTAACCATAAAGAGTTAGGGGAAACCAGAGTCCGCCGTCATGAATCGGGCAGGCCAGGCTTGCCCCTGCTCGACCAACGAGACGGTATCGAAATCGCGGGAATCTGATTGCGGATCTCGGCGACATTGGCGGAATCGTGCTTGCCGTAGTCCAATGCCTTGTCCTTGCGACCCGCTGCGGTGATGCGGGTTTGCTATTTGGGCAACGGTGTTCGTGGCAAGGTGGCGAAGCTGACCGACGCCGTGCTCGTCGTAGAACGCTTCCTTAAGAGAAGTATTGGCGGATGGGGTGGGATTCGAACCCACGGTGGGCGTGAACCCACGCCGGTTTTCAAGACCGGTGCCTTAAACCACTCGGCCACCCATCCGGACCTTCTGACTATCGGCTGGCGGAAGGTTTCTCAACAGGAAAAGCGTCGGAGCGCCGCGATCACGCGCCAATCTTGAGAGTGGCGCTGCCTTTGGCCACCAGTTCGCCCGCTTCATTGCGAAGTTCGGCCTCGGCAAAGGCGATGGATTTGCCGCGGTGGCGGACCCATCCTTCCCCGATCAACTTGCCGGTATCGGCGCGGCCCACAAAGCTCGTCTTGAGTTCGAGTGTCACTTGCGGCGTGCCGGGCGTTTCATGTGTGAGGCGCACGGCATGGCCGCACAGCCCATCCAGCATGGCGCAGAGAAAGCCGCCAAAGATGCGCCCGCCGCGATTGACGAAATTATCGCCCGCAATGAACGACGCGCGGATATAGCCGCGCGCCGGGTCTTTCTCGAGAACCTGCTTGCCAAGCGTAACTGCCGCGGGCGACTCCCAGTCCGGGTCCATCGCCGTTCCGGTATCGTCCGCAGCACTCATCTCGTCATCCTTTCAGGGCGGTTTCGCCGCCCTGCCCGGCTCAGGCGAAGGGCGGAACGAAGGTCTTCTTGAAGCGCTCCTTGCAGGCCGCGTGCGCTTCGCTCATGAGCGCATGACCTTCTGCCGTACATGCCTTGTCAGCCCGGTATTCGGCAACCCCCTTGTTGGTGCAGCCGCGCAGATCGGGTTCGAAAAGGAAGATGCACACCATCGGGATATAGCGCTGCTCGCAAGGCAGCTCGCTGATGTATTTCTTCTCTTCCGCCGAACGG
Organism: Parvibaculum sp.; assembly: GCF_049672805.1. GTDB lineage: Bacteria > Pseudomonadota > Alphaproteobacteria > Parvibaculales > Parvibaculaceae > Parvibaculum. The sequence goes on along the minus strand of NZ_JBATWS010000251.1, from coordinate 2,150 downwards.
CGGTTCCACCAGGATGCCATCTTGGCCGGATCGCCTTCCGGAATGTCGATGCATTCCGGCACGGGCTGCGCCTTGGCGGGCTCGCCCGAAAAGCTCATCGCCAATATGCCAAGTCCAAGCGCCAGACAAAGTTGGACGAGATACTTCATGATGTTTTCTCCCACTCGACTATCGCCTCCCCGACAATAGTAATTCTCCTTTATCAGTTTGGCAGAAATACGACGCGCCGCAAGAGACAAAAGGGGCGCCCCGTGGGAGCGCCCTCTGATTTTTGTCGTCTTGTGTGAGAATCAGGCAGAAGCCGCTGCGGAAGGCCGCGCCTTCATGCGCTCGAACCACGCGACGATGTTCTTGTGCTCCGGGTTGATCGGCTGGCCGACCACCGCGCCGAAATCAAGGAAACCGAAAAGCAGGATATCGGCGAGCGTCAGCCGCTTGCCCGCAAGGAACTCCTTGCCTTCCATCAGGCCGTTGAGCCAGCCGAGCTTGTCCTGAGCAATGGCCTTGAGCCCCGCCGCCGCTTCCGGCAGACAGCGCATGCGGTTTTCGAAAAGGGCCAGGCCTTCCGCATAGCGGAAACCGCTCGTCATCGGCTCGCAGATATTGAGATCAACGCGGCGCGTCCACATGCGGGTTTCAGCGCGCTCTTCTGCCGTGTTGCCGATGAGCGATTCGCCCGGAAACTTCTCGTCGAGATATTCGCAAATTGCCGTGATCTCGGCGATGACGGAGCCATCATCGAGTTCAAGCGCGGGAAGCTGCCCGGCCGGATTCTTTGAAAGGAAAGGCTCCTTCCGGTTCTCGCCCTGCATCAGATCCACTTCAACGAAGGGGATATTGATGCCCTTTTCCTGCATGAACATTTTGACGACGCGGGGATTTGGCCCGATCGAATTATAGAATTTCATAAACTCACTCCCTGTGGCTCCGGCCTGTTCTGAATACCGGTATGGGGAATGATTACCGGAATGAGGGCGGAAGCGCCACCGCAACAGGGTTCGCGCCTTTTCATGGTTGGTCCCGGCTCAGTCCGTGGTTATCTAGGGGCAAGTCGGCGTGAGACCGGCCAGAGGAGGAGCAGCATGAGCGTGAAGAACGCCACTGAGAAGGTCGGTCAGCCCGCAGGCGGCACCGGCCCCTTTTATGGCTGGTATGTCGTTGCCGCTGTTTTCACTGTCATGACGGTGACGGCGGGTCTCGGTTTCTACAATCTCTCCGTCTATCTCAAGGCCTTTGTGGCGCAGGGTGGCTTCTCCGTTTCCGCAACATCGGGAGCCACGGCCTGCTTCTTCATTGCCTCCGGCATTACGGGCCTCGGCGTGGCCTCGCTGATCGAGCGATATGATCCGCGCTGGGTTATCACGGCTGGCGCAACCATGTGCGCCATTGCAACGCTCGGCGCAGGCCATGTCTCGGAGCTTTGGCAGCTCTATCTTTTCTATGTGCTGTTCGGCATGGGCTATTCGGCCTCGGCACTTATTCCGGGTACGACGCTTGTTGCGCGATGGTTCGCGCGGCGACGTTCCGTTGCGCTCTCCATTGCATCAACCGGCCTCTCGCTTGGCGGCATTATCATCACGCCTTTTGCCGCAAGCCTGATCGAACGGACCGGCCTTCAGGGCGCGACGCCCTGGCTCGCGATCGGTTTCATTGTCGGCATCGTGCCGGTGGCGTGGCTGCTCATCCGCCCTTCCCCGCAAGCCATGGGAACGGGACCGGATGGCGATCCCATCCTGCGTGACGACAGCGGTCAGCCCCTGCCCGCAGACGGGATTGAATATCGGTCGGCAATCAGCAGCCGCTTTTTCATTCTCTCCTGCTCGGCCTTCATCTTTGCGATGATGGCGCAGGTCGGCGTCATCGCGCATCAGTTCAGCCTCGTGGCCGGACGCAGCGGCAGCGACGACACCGCCGCGCTTGCCGTTGCCATCATGGCCTTTGCGAGTATCGCGGGCCGCCTCGCAGGCGGATGGGCACTCACCTTCATTCCCTCGCGCGGCTTCGTCATTGCCCTTGTCATCACGCAGGGCGTGGCGCTGATTTTCTACGCCATGGCAGATACGACGACCGGCCTCATCGTTGCGACCGTTCTCTTCGGCATCACCATCGGCAATCTGCTGATGATGCAGCCGCTGATGCTTGCCGAAGCC
>NZ_JBATWS010000250.1:0-14035 GCF_049672805.1 Parvibaculum sp. | reverse complement strand
CATCGAGCGATGCGCCCGGCCAGAGCTGCACATCCGCCCGCTCGGCGCGGAGTCGGAGCAGCAGTTTCTTCATACCGTATTGCGGATGGGAAGCGGTGCCCGGCTCGCCGATGCCCTGCCAGCTTTCTTCGTCAAGATCGAGATCAAGCCCCGGCAGCACCACGGCGCCAAGCGGCAGATGCGCGATGACGCTGAGGAGGTCTGCCGTTGCGGGGATCGAGCCTGTTGACCCCGCAGCGATGACGGGGCCATGCGGCGGCTTTGTTTTCCACGCTTCTGCCTGCGCGCGAAGGAGATGGTTGCGCCGCTCCGCCTGCTCCATATAGCCGAGGCGCGAAAGCTCTTCCGGCCAGCGGTCGGTCAGCACTTTCAGAAAGTCGATTGTCACCTGCCAGTGATCGGCAAATTCTTCCGGCACGAGTGTGGAGAGCTGCGAGAGATCAGCACCTTCCGTTATCACCATGTCGAGGAAGCTGCCGAGATCGCCTGCAAGGCCGAGCGCACGCACATCGCTTTCGCCGCTTTCTTCCATGATGAGGCGGGCAAGGCGGAGCTGGCGTTCAAGCGCGGGCATGGGCGGCGGGAGACTGAGTGCCTCTTCCCCAAGGCCTGCCGGGTCGAGAACGAGTTCTTCCTCATCCACATCACCCAGCGCGCGGATGGTCGGCAGGATCAGCGCCTTGCCGCCGCTCGCGCGCAGAAAGGCATCACCCAGCGCGCGGACGGCGCGGCGGGTTGGCAGGAGGATTGTCGCATCGGCAAGCTCGAACTGCCCCGCGAAGCGTCCGCCAAGCGTCATATCCTCAAGCAGTGTCACCGCCAGCCGCTCAAGAAACGGGGCCCCGGGCGGCATGGTGAACAGGATCGGGGAATCAGCCCTCATGGGCCTTATGGTAGCGCGTCGCGCGTCATAAATCCCGCAGGAAGGCTTCCGCCTCGGCAAGATCGTCCGGCGCGCCGACATGCATCCAGACGCCGGACATGCGATGGCCGAAAAGCCGGCCCTTTTCGATCAGCCGGTCCCAGATGAGATTGGTGGAAAATGGCCCGTCCGGTCCGTCCGCAAAGAGGCCCGGCTTGATGATCTGCACGCCCGCAAACATATAGGGCGCGGTCGTTGATGGGGCTCGGCGGGCAAGCAGCCCTTCCTCATTCATCAGAAAATCGCCCCGGCCGACATAGCCGATGGTGCGCGTTGCATCCGCGATCATCAGCAGCGCGTCCATGCGCTCCGGGTTCCAGGCGGCCATGAGGTTCGCGAGATTGGAGCCGATTTCCTCCACCCAGACGGAATCGGAATTGAAGGTGATGATCGGATCATCACCCAGAAGCGGCAGCGCCTTTTTCGTGCCGCCGCCTGTATCAAGCAGAACCTCGCGTTCGTCGGAGATGATGATGCGCGGCTGGCGACGGGAAGCGAGATGCGCTTCCAGCATGTCGGCGAAATAATGGACATTCACCACCGCTTCGGCGACGCCCGCTTCTGCCAGCCGATCCAGCACATGGTCGATCAGCGGCTTGCCTGCAAAGGGCACGAGCGGCTTCGGCATTGTGTCGGTGAGCGGGCGCATGCGGGTGCCTTTGCCCGCCGCCATGACCATCGCCTTGTTGATCTGCACCATCTCAGCCCTGCTTCAACATGTTTGCATCAAGCCAGCGGGCAAGATCGCGAAGCGCCGGATGAGCGAGATTGCGGCGGAGATAATCCATGGTGCGCGGCATATGCGCCATATATTGCGGCTTACCATCACGCCTCAGCAGGCGGGGCCAGAGACCGATGAGGCGGAGCGCCCGTTCTGCACCAAGCACCGCATAGGAAGCGCGGAACTCTTCTTCATCAAACCCCGAAAGCTCGGCCTTTGCGCGGGTGATGTAATGGGCGAGCATGGCTTCTTCGCGTTCCACCGGCACATCGCGTCGCGCATCCTGAAGGAAGGAGACGAGATCATAGGCGCGATTGCCGATAAGTGCGTCCTGGTAATCGATCAGGCCGACACGGGCTATGGCCTCGCGCTCGCCGAGCCAGAGAATGTTCGGCGAATGGTAATCGCGAAGGAAAAGCGTTGGCACACCTGCATCAATATGAGGCCGAAGCGCCGTCCAGAGCGCGTGATAGTCATCGCGCATTGCGGACGTTGCCTCGCGCTCGAGGATGGTCGGGAAATACCAGTCGAGCGGCACGTCGAGTTCGGCGCGGAAAACGCTGTCGTCGAAATGCGGCACCAGATGCGATGTCCCATCCCCGACGGGCAGGGAATGCGGTGCGGGCACAGACTGAAGGCGGATCAGCGTTTCAACGCCTGCGCGGTAAAGCTCGTCCAGTTCTTCGCCGGACGGCCCTTTCCCCTGCTCGATCAGCAGCCCGTAAACCTGATCGCCCAGATCTTCGAGCAAAAGAAGACCATGCGTAAGGTCAGCCGCGATAAGTTCGGGCGCGGTGAGGCCAAGGCGGCGCAGATGCTCGCCCACCGCAACAAAGGGGCGCACATCTTCTGCGAGATGCGCGATGCGGCTATAGGCGGCGCGGCCCGGCACCACCGTCGCATACGGCCCCGACGGCCAGTCCATCAGGACGGCCGGACGGCCCGCAAGCGACAGGCGCTCGTAGCGGCGCGAGGACGCATCGCCTGCAAGCGGGCGGCGCTCGGCCTTCTCCCAGCCTGCCTCTTTCAGAAAGCTGCGGATCGTTTCTTCGCGCATCGTCAAAGCGATAATCCCCCAAGCCGCGCGGCCCAGCTTCCCGAGCCTTCAAGCCGCGCACCGCGCCTGCCTTCTGGCATGAGAGTGAGCGTGATGTCGAGACGGTCACGCGACAGTCGCCGGATTTCCGCCTCGGCCCTTTCCGGCCACTCGACCAGCACGACGCCTTCATCGGCAAATTCGGCAAGGCCAAGCTCGCGCAGTTCCTCCGGCCCTTCGATCCGGTAGAGATCGGCATGGGCGATGAGGAGCGCCGGGCTTTCATAGGTCTGGACGAGGGTGAAGGTGGGCGACGGCACATCCTCGGCGATGCCATGCGCCGCGAGATGCGTCTGCACGATGGCGCGGGCAAGCGCGGTCTTGCCGGCACCCAGATCGCCCCGCAGCAGGATCAGATCCCCGATTTGCAGGCGCGCCGCCAACGCCTTGCCGAGGGAGCGTGTCGCTTCCTCATCGGCAAGCTCGACCTCCAGAAGATGGGAATTTTCTACGACCATGTGCGTTTTTAGCCTGCCCCTTCCCGATCGCCAAGCGCGAGCGCCTGCCGGACCGTGCCGGGGCAGGACAAAATAATCTCCATAAGGAACAGTCTATTTAGGATGTCCTTAACGCAGGGGCAGCAACACTCTGTATGGAGTTTTCCTGAGGAGGCGGGGCCATGAGCAGTGTCGTGCAGGGAGCGTTAACGGAGACTGCTCCGCTGCGGCTTGACCACCCCGTTCTGGCGGCGGTTCACGCCTATTGGTCCGCAAAGCGCGGCGACAGGATCATGCCCGCCCGCGCCGATATGGACCCGCTCGAACTGCGCGATTATCTCGGCTGGATCGTGATCGTCGATGTACTGGATGGCGGCTCGGACTTCTATTACCGACTTGTCGGCACCAAGGTCGCCCATTACTTCGGCAGCGATGGCACCGGCAAGACAATCTCCGAAAGCTTTTCCAAGCTTGGCCCCGAGATCGTGAATGCCACGATCGGCGTGCATCGCCGGGCCGCAAGGAAGCGCCTGCCGGTGCGCGTCTATGGAGAGGTGCCCTGGCTGGAAGGAAGGCGGGGCATTTTCGACTCAATCCACATGCCGCTCTCCGATGACGGGGAGACGGCAAACATGCTCATCTCCGCCTTCATCTTTGACTACAAGGATGTGGAGACCGGCGGCTCCTTGCTGATCTGAAATCGCTCTCAGGCGAGTTTGCGTCGGGTTTCCTGTTGCACCGGATGGGCGAGGCGAAACGACACAGCCAGCCTGTTCCAGACATTGATCATGCCGATCGCAACGGTGAGATCCACAATCTCCTTGTCGGTGAACTCCGCCTGCACGGCCTTCCAGGCGGCATCCGGCACATGCTCCACAGATACCAGCGTCACGGCTTCCACCCATTCGAGCGCGGCACGCTCCCGCGCGGTGTAAAGCGGGGATTCGCGCCAGGCATTAAGCAGATAGAGACGGGCTTCTGTCTCCCCTGCCGCGCGGGCCTCGCGCGTGTGCATTTCAAGGCAGAAGGCGCAGCCATTGATCTGCGAGGCGCGGGTTTTCACAAGCTCCAGCAGTGACCGTTCAAGGCCGCACCGGTCGGTATAAGCCTGCAGCTCAAGAAGTGGCTTGTAGGCTTCGGGCGATGCCTTATAGGGATCAAGGCGCGGTGTCAGATCGTCATGTGACATGGGGCTTCTCCGTTTCGGGGATGAAATGGCTTTCCCTGACAAGACGAAACAGCGCCGGATTTTGTGACCGCATCTCACGGGCAAGCCGCCCATAAAGAAGTTGACGCAAGCGTCATTTTTGGCGTGTTATGTTGGCCGAAAGGCCGAATGACGGCTCCGCCCTGCGGGCCATCTGAGGGCCGGAGGCTTCTATCCCCTCTTTCGGGGGTGTAAAAACCTGCTTTCTGCGTAGTATGCCTCCGTAAAATTAAGGTTGCGCTGCGAGGCAGGCATCTGGTCATCCGGCCCGGATGAAGCGCGGCGCCAAACGTGCCAGGGGCAGGACGCATCGGAGGCAAGGGAGGAAAAGTGGCGGACGATATTCTCATCATCGGTGCAGGACAGGCCGCAGCGCAGGCCGTGCAGAGCCTGCGCGCGGAAGGCTTTGCAGGACCGATCCGTATTTTCGGCGATGAACCCTATGCGCCCTATCAGCGCCCACCCCTCAGCAAGAAGTTTCTCGCCGGTGAAATCGGCTATGACCGGGTGGAACTGAAGGGGCAGGATTTCTATGCGCAGTCCGGTGTAGAGACACATTGGGGCACGCGCGTCACGGAAATCGATCGCAAGAACAAGCGCATCCTCACGGCGGATGGCCGCGAATATCCGTACGGGAAGCTGCTGCTCGCCACGGGCAGCCGTGTGCGCGAACTGAACGTGCCGGGCTTCGACCTCAAGGGTGTCCACTATCTGCGCAACATTGATGATGTGAAGGCCATTCAGGACCATTTCCGCGAAGGCGCGAAAATGGTCGTGGTGGGCGGCGGCTATATCGGCCTTGAAGTGGCCGCTGTGGCTGCAAAGCGCGGCATTGATGTGACGGTACTTGAAACCGCAGACCGGGTGCTTGCCCGCGTGGTCGATCCCATCGTCTCGCAATTCTACGAGCGCGTGCATCGCGAAGCCGGTGTGAAGATTGAAACCGGCGTGACCGTTTCCGGCTTTGAAGGCACGGACCGCATCACCGCCGTCACCTCCGGCGAGGGCAAGAAATATCCCTGCGACTTCGTGGTGGTCGGCATCGGCATTATTCCGAACACGGCGCTTGCCGTCGAAGCCGGGCTTGAAGTCGAAAACGGCATTGTGGTGGATGAGTTCTGCCGCACCTCCGACCCGGACATTTGCGCGGCGGGTGACTGCACGAGCCATCCGAATGCGGTTTACGGGCGCAGGATACGCCTTGAAAGCGTGCATAACGCCATCGAACAGGGAAAGACCGCAGCGGCAACGCTTGCCGGCAAGGAAAAGCCTTACGATCAGGTGCCGTGGTTCTGGTCGGACCAGTATGACCTCAAGCTTCAGATCGTCGGCCTTTCTGCCGGCTACACCGAAGCCGTTGTGCGCGGCGACCCGGAGAACAGCCGCAGCTTTGCCGTTTTCTATCTGAAGGACGGCGTGCTTGTTGCCGTGGATGCGGTGAACCGCGCGCCTGAATTCATGATGGCGAAAATACTGACGCAGAAGAAAGAAAAGCTCGACCCCGCGCGCATTCGCGATGAAAGCATCGGGGTGAAAGAGATCGCGGGCTGACACCGCGACAGACACAAAAAAAGAAACGCTTGGAGGCGTGTGAGTTCAATGGCGAAGATTACCTATATCGAACATAACGGCACCGAACACACGATCGAGGTGGAGAACGGTGTGTCGTTGATGGAAGCGGCTGTGAAACAAGGCATTCCCGGCATCGACGGTGATTGCGGCGGCGCCTGCGCTTGCGCCACCTGCATGGTATTCGTGCCGGAAGAATGGCAGGGCAAGCTTGGAAGCATCGAGCCCATGGAAGAAACCATGCTCGACTTCTGTGAACATTCAGCGGAGAACTCCCGCCTTTCCTGTCAGCTCATCGCGAGCGACGAACTGGACGGCATCCGCCTCAACATGCCGCAAAGCCAGCACTGACAAGGCGCCCCCCGGCCTCAAAGCCCGTCTCCGAAAGGAGGCGGGCTTTTTTGTTCAGGACGCGCTCAGGGCTTTTTTCGCGCATCATATGCGCTAGCTTGTGTGCCAGAGATTTCGGGAACAGAAGAAGGAGACACACCGATGAAGCTCACACATCTCGCACCGCTCGCAGCCTGCGCTGCAGCTCTGGCTTTTGCGCCGCTTCCGGCTTCTGCCGAGCCGGTGCTGGCGGCGGGTGTTTTCCAGACGCCGGAGAATCCCGAAGCAGGCACTGCCGATCTTTCCGAAGGGCCGCAGGGTGTTGTCATTCGCGTGAACATCGAAGGCATCGAACCCGGCTGGCACGCAATCCATTTCCACGAGACGGGCACTTGCGCCGATGAAGGCTACAAGGAATCGGGCTCGCATGTGCATCATTCGGGCAAGAAGCCGCATGGGCTGCTCAACCCGGAAGGACCGGATGATGGCGATCTGCCGAACATCTATGCCGATGCGAATGGCGTTGTGAATGCCGAAATCTATTCAGACCGCGTGACGCTTGCAGGCGCGGAAGGCCGCGCCAATCTGCTTGATGAAGATGGCGCCGCGCTTGTCATCCATGAAGCGGCGGATGATCACATGAGCCAGCCGATTGGCGGTGCCGGCGCGCGCATTGCCTGTGCGGTGATCGAGAAGGTGGAGTAAGCTACAAGGATGATGCGTCACCTCCGTTGAAACGGGGGTGACGATTAATTCACTTCAAGCTTTGTCGTTCTCGCGAGCGGCGCGGCATCGCCCTGTGCAGGCGGTGCGGCGCGGACGGGCAGATGGCAGGTGACGCGCGTGCCGACACCCGGCGCGCTTTCAAGCGTGACCCAGCCGCCGTGAAGCTCAACGAAGGAACGTACGAGAGACAGGCCAAGGCCTGCGCCGCGATGACGGTCTGACCCGCCATAGGCTTCGAAGCGGTCAAATACATTGCCCTGCAATTCGGGCCGGATGCCAATGCCCGTATCCTCGACATAAAGCTCGACGGCGTTTTCACGCCGCGTGCCGCCAATGATGATGGCATCGCCGGGACTCGTGAAGGCGAGCGCATTGGAGAGCAGATTGATCATGATCTGCTTGATGCGCTTTTCATCTGCGCGCACCGTGCCGAGATCCTTCGGCACTTCGACGCGCAGCGTGACCTTGTTCTTCTGCGCAGGGCGCTGCGCGAACTCTTCCGTTGCATAGATGACAGCCGACAGATCGACGTCCGACAGATCAAGCGTCATCGCGCCGGCCTCGATGACGGCGAGATCGAGAATATCGTTCACCACATCGATCAGCGTCTCCGAGCTTTCGAGAATGCCCTGCATATATTCATGCTGTCGGGCATTCAGCGGGCCGAACATTTCCGTCTCGAGAATCTCACCAAAGCCCAGAATATTGGTGAGCGGTGTGCGCAACTGATAGGAGACGTGGCTGATAAATTCGGATTTCAGCCTGTCTGCCGTCTCCAGCGCATCATTGCGATCGCGCAGCGCCTGCTCCATGCGGGTGGAATCGGTGACATCGACATAGGTCATTAGCGTCGCGCCATCCGGCAGCGGCACCATCGCATAATCGATCACCGAATTGTCAGGCCGGTTGAGACGTCCGGTCTGCTGTGCGCGAATGGCGGCGGCGCTGGTGACGCTGGTTTTCAGCTCGTCCCAGTTCGCCTCATCACCGAGAAGCGGGCGGATCATCGCGATGATCTCGTTCACATGAGGCTCACCCTCAAGCTTCGCGGGATCAAGCCCCCAGATTTTCGCATAGGCCGGGTTGAAGAGCTTGAGGCGACCATCCGAGCCGAACACAGAAACGCCTTCATAAAGGTGATCGATCGTTTCGCGCTGAACGCGGGCAAGCGTGTTGTAGGAGCTTTCGAGATTGAGCCGTTCGGTGACGTTCTCATAAAGATAGATGACGCCGCCGAAGGGATGCGCCTGCGCAAGCACTTTCACCGTGCGGCCATCCGGCAGATGCCAATATTCCTCGAGCGGTTCCGTCGAGGTGTAGATTTCCATGCGCGCCTGTTTCCACGCCTGAAAATTCGCCTGTTCCGGCAGACGACGGCGTGCGCGCAACTCGTCGAGAATCTCGCTGTCGGACGGACCTTGCGCGAGCCATTGCGGATCAAGCCCCCACAGCGTTTCATAGGCGCGGTTGTGAAAGGCGAGACGTTTGTCCGGCCCGCAGATTGCAACTGCCGTTGTCACGCGATCCAGCGTTGCCGCATGGCTCTCAATATGACGGCGCAGTTCCACTTCCGCTGCATCGAGGGCGGACACATCAATGGCAATGCCCGCCACGCCATCGGAGAGGCGCTGCTCCACAATGTCGAGCGCGCGGCGTTCGCCTTCCATGATGGCGTGGCTGCGCTCACGCGCGCGGGGGCGGTCAAACAGGGCGCGGCGGAGCGAGCCCTTGACCTCCTCGCCCAGAAGCTCAATGCCGCGCGACACTGCATCTTCCGCAGAGGTCGCGTCCACCGCGCGGGCATAGGCCGCGTTCACCCAGACAAGACGGCCTTCATTGTCGCGCCGCCATGCGGGGAAAGGCGCTTCCATGAGATGTTCTTCGAAGCGGTCGCGCGCCTGCTCGGCCTGGCGGAGCCTTTCCTTGAGGCGGGAGACTTCCGCGCGCTCGCCCGTCACATCGCGCAGCCACAACACGGCAAGCGCACCGGCGGGGCGGCCTTCCGCCTCGAAGGTGCGCCCGTCAACCGACTGCACATGAAGCGAGAAACGCGCGCCGCGTGTGCGCAGGCGCTGAACCGCCGTGTTGAGGCGGCCTGCATTTTCCGGCTCGAGCCGCGTCAGCAGATAGTTGAAATCGAGATCGCCGGACGAGGGGTCAACCAGCGTTGCGGTGGAACCCACAATGCGCGGGCGCGCCTGAAAGGTGCCAGGGGCCGCGCGCAGCGTTTCGGGCGTCCAGATGAAGACAGCATCAGGCTCGGCTGCGAGAATGGCTTCTGCCGCATCAAGCCGTGCTTCAAGCGAGGCGAGGTTTTCTTCGCGCTCCAGCGCCTTCCGCCTTGCGGCGCGGGCCGCACGAAGCCCGGTAATGCCGGCAAGGGCGCCCGCAAAGGCAAGCCCTGCCGCCACGGCAAGGGTTATCGCGAGTGCCGGTTCGGTTGTCGTCTGTGCGGGGACACCGAGGATTTCGAGCGTATCGGAGAGGTTCGCCGGTGCCTCCTGTGCGACAGCGAGCGCAGGCAGGCTCACCGAAGCGAGAAGCGCCGTCAGCAAGGGTTTCCCACCCCGGCTGGACGCTTTGCCCGCCTTGCCGCTCCGAGCCGCACTCATATCGCGCCTGACCCCTTCAGCGCGCTCAACCTGCACAGGCGAGCGCAAATCACCTGACCCCAGCAAATCATACACCACGAGTGACTCAAGCGTGAAACTTGCAGCCCATAAAAAAGGCGGGAGGTGCCGAGACCTCCCGCCTTCATGTCGTTCATATGAAGCACTGCTGCTCAGTAGCGATAGGTGTCCGGCTTGAAGGGACCTTCCTGAGACACGCCGATATAGTCGGCCTGCTTCTTGTTCAGCTTTTCGAGCTTCACGCCGATCTTTTCGAGATGGAGGCGCGCCACCTTCTCGTCCAGCGTCTTCGGCAGCACATAGACCTTCTTTTCATACTCGCCCGGCTTCGTGAAAAGCTCGATCTGGGCGAGCGTCTGGTTGGTGAAGGAAGCCGACATGACGAAGCTCGGATGGCCCGTGCCGCAGCCGAGATTCACGAGGCGGCCTTCGGCGAGCAGGATGATGCGCTTGCCATCCTGGAACTCGATCTCATCCACCTGCGGCTTCACATTGTGCCACTTGAAGTTGCGCAGCCCGCCGACCTGAATTTCGCTGTCGAAATGGCCGATATTGCAGACGATGGCGCGGTGTTTCATCCGACGCATGTGGTCAACGGTGATGACATCCACATTGCCGGTGGTGGTGACGAAGATGTCGCCGCGCGGCGCAGCTTCATCCATTGTCGTCACTTCATAGCCTTCCATCGCGGCCTGAAGCGCACAGATCGGGTCGATTTCGGTGACGATCACACGGCAGCCCGCCTGACGGAGCGACGCGGCAGAGCCCTTGCCCACATCGCCAAAGCCCGCAACAACGCCGACCTTGCCCGACATCATCACGTCGGTCGCGCGGCGGATACCATCTACCAGCGATTCACGGCAGCCATAGAGATTGTCGAATTTCGACTTGGTCACGCTGTCATTGACGTTGATGGCGGGCCAGAGCAGCGTGCCCTTCTTCTGCATCTCGTAGAGACGGTGAACGCCGGTCGTGGTTTCTTCCGTCACGCCCTTCACATTCTTCGCGACCTCATTGTACCAGCCCGGCTTTTCCTTCAGGCGGCGCTTGATCGCGGCGAAGAGGATTTCCTCTTCTTCATTGCCCGGCGTGTCCAGGAAGGCGGTGTCGCCATCTTCCGCGCGCTTGCCGAGATGGATGAGGAGCGTTGCATCGCCACCATCATCAAGGATCATGTTCGGCGTGCCGCCATCGGCCCATTCGAAGATGCGGTGTGTGTATTCCCAATATTCTTCAAGCGTCTCGCCCTTCACGGCAAAAACCGGAATACCCCGCGCAGCAATGGCAGCAGCGGCGTGGTCCTGCGTCGAGTAGATGTTGCAAGAGGCCCAGCGAATATCGGCACCCAGATGGGCAAGCGTTTCGATAAGGACGGCCGTCTGGATCGTCATGTGGAGAGAGCCGGCGATGCGCGCGCCTTTCAGCGGCTGCTTCGGACCGAACTCTTCGCGCGTTGCCATGAGACCGGGCATTTCGGTCTCGGCCATGTCGATTTCCTTACGGCCCCAATCAGCGAGATTGATGTCCTTGATGACGTAATCATGCGTTGCGGCTTGGCTCATGGGGCTGTCGCGCTCCTCTGGTGAAAATCGGATATTCCGCCCCGTCAGCGGGGCGGCAGCCAGCGCACAACCTCACGTTGCGGCAGCCGGCACAGGCGTCTTGCCGGGCCTTATAACAAGCGAGGCCGGACCCGGCAAGAACATATAAAGAAATGTTTATATGCTTTTCCCAATGGATCACCCGCCCGCTGGCCCCTCATTTTGTGCGCAATGGCTCTGACCTTCTTACTCGCAAAGTCATGGACGCGGCGGAGCGGCTCAGATCAAATGCCCGCATTGTCAGTTCTGAAAAGAGACTTGATCCCATGACCATGCATCCGCTCGACATTGCGACGAAACTCACCCCCGCCGGCGAGGGGCGGTGGACAGGGCACACCTCGCCTGCCTACTGGAACATGATGGGCCCCTTTGGCGGTGTGACCGCCGCCGTGATGCTTCAGGCGGCGCTCAATGCGCCGCAGCGGATTGGCGACCCGGTGGCGCTGACGGTCAATTTCTGCGCGCCGATTGCCGAGGGCGCGTTCACCATCGACCTCAAGGAAGTGCGCACAAACCGCTCGACGCAGCATTGGTCGATGGAACTGTCCCAGGAAGGCGGCGGCATTGCGGCAAGTGCGAGCGCCGTCTTCGCCATTCGCCGCGAGACGTGGGACCACCAGCCCGCAACGCCGCCCGCCATTGCGCCCCATGACACACTTACCCGCTTCGACACGGCAGGGCGCATCGCCTGGGCCGCGAATTACGACATGCGCTTTGGCGAGGGTGAACTCGTCTATGAACCCCGCCCGGATGCGGAGCCGGGCCCTGCCCGCTCCGTCCTCTGGATGGCGGACCATCCGGCGCGGCCGCTCGACTTCACCGCGCTGTCTGCCATTGCCGATGCCTTCATCGTGCGCATCTTTCATGTGCGCGGGCGGCCCGTGCCCGCAGGCACGGTATCGATCACAACCTATTTCCACACGGATGAGGCAGGGCTTGCCGCCAATGGCGCGGCACCGCTGATCGGCATGGCGGATTCAAAGGTTTTCCGGAAAGGCTATTTCGACCAGTCCGCCGAATTGTGGAGCGCGGATGGCCGCCTCCTCGCGACCAGCGTGCAGACTGTCTATTACAAGGAATGAATTGAACGGAGTGGCTCTAGTCGCGCTCGCCAAAGCCGTCAGAGACAAGGGCTTCGAGCGCGTCGAGAGCGGCTTCGGCATCCGGCCCTTCCGCCTCGATCAAGATGCAGCAGCCGGGGGCTGCGGCGAGCATCATCAACCCCATGATCGATGTACCGGGCACTGTCTGGCCTTCGCGCGAAACGCGAATCTCGGCGTCGAACTTCTCCGCCACCTGCACAAACTTCGCGGAGGCGCGCGCGTGAAGGCCGCGTGTATTTACAATGTTCAGAAGGCGGTTCGCCGGGCGCGGCCCGCTGCTTTCGTTGCGAACCGTCACGTTCCGTCCCCTGCCAGAACGCGGCTTGCGATGGAGATATATTTGCGGCCCGATTCCTGGGCCTGATCCACCGCATCGCTGAGAGAGAAAGTTTCCCGCACACTGGCGAGCTTGATCAGCATGGGCAGGTTTACACCTGCGATCACTTCAACCTTTGCCTTGTCCATGACGGAAATGGCGAGGTTGGAAGGGGTGCCGCCAAACATATCCGTCAGAAGAATCACGCCGTCGCCCGTATCGGACGCGGCCACGGCGGAGAGAATGTCCTTGCGCCGCTGCTCCATATCATCATCGGGGCCGATACAGATGGCGCTAATCTGGGATTGCGGGCCTACAACATGTTCCATAGCCGAGACGAATTCGTCGGCCAATCGACCATGCGTTACAAGTACCAAACCGATCATCAACAGCCCTCAAATGCCGCTATTCGTTGCGATGTGGCAGGACGCTTGCCTGCCTTCCGCTCCGCCCCCGCGAAGGGCCGTATCGTGACCCCAATCTTGCTCCAAAGACAAGTGTTGCGATGCAACAATAGGCAGTTCCACAAGGCAATCGCTTAATTGTGAAGCAGAAGGTCAGTCGCGCCGACCAAAACGGCCATCTTCCTCAGGGAAGCCCCCCTCCGGGAGCGTCTCAAGCGCCAGACGGAGCTTCAGCGCGGCGGTTCCGTCAAAGGCATGGAGTGCGATGACCGGGAGGCGAAAACCGAGCAGCTTTTCGTAGCGTCTCTCTGCGATGCGGGGCACTTCCTCGCGGGGCACGAGATCCACGATGAGCGCGAGCGACACTTCCGCAAGGGGGGTGAGCGACAGGAGGCCGAGGCCGCGAAGCTCGATCAGGCCTGAAAGAATGGCAGGCGCACTTGCGAGTGGTGCCGTGGCGCCTGCATGCAGCACCACCTGGTCATCGGCAACGAGGCGCGTTTCGCCGCTTTCATCTTCCCGGATCATGCGGAAGGCGAGATCGGATTTGCCGCTGCCCGATGCCCCGCGCAGCAAGGCTCCGCGTGTGCCGCAGGCGATGCAGGTGCCGTGCAGATAAAGAGGGGCGTCACTCATCGCATCACTCTGCCTCTGGCAGCGTGACCGTGAAGCGCGCACCCGCCACGCTGCCATCCGGGTTCATCCTGTTGCCCGCACGGATCGTCCCGCCATGCGCTTCGACGATCTGCCGGGAGATTGCCAGACCAAGGCCCGAATGTTCACCGAAACTGTCAGGCCGGTCGGTGTGGAACCGGTCAAAGACGCGCTCGAAATTTTGCGGCTGGAGGCCCGGCCCTTCATCTTCCACGCGAATGATGACGCTGCCCGGCTCACGCGTTGCGATGACATGAACCGTGCCGCCCGGCGGGGAGAAGGAAAGCGCATTGTCGATCAGGTTACGGATGACCTGACC
>NZ_JBATWS010000249.1:0-2535 GCF_049672805.1 Parvibaculum sp. | reverse complement strand
GGCCATGGCCAAGTGGTGGACCACACAGAAGGAAAACGAGATCATCGATACCTGCCTGCAGTTCTTCGGCGGCTATGGCTACATGATGGAGTACCCCATCGCGAAGCTCTACACGAATGCCCGCATCCAGAAGATCTATGGCGGCACGAACGAAATCATGAAGATGCTGATTGCGCGCTCGCTCTGAGCAGATTTCACGACAGGGCGCTTCACCTTCGGGTGAAGCGCCACTCGCGGAATGCAATCGCAGACATGAAGGGTGAAGGCCATCTGTGTGGCTTTTGAGAACCCGACACGAACCAGTCCCTCAAGGGAGACATGAAATGACCGATTGTTATGTCTATGACGCCGTGCGTACACCGCGCGGCAAGGGCAAGAAGGACGGCGCGCTGCATGAAGTGACTGCGCTCGAGCTTGCCACGCAAACGCTGAAGGCGATCCGCGACCGCAATAACCTCGACACCTCAAAGGTCGATGACGTTGTGCTCGGCTGCGTTGATCCTGTGGGCGAGCAGGGGGGCGACATCGCCCGCATCGCGGTTCTGAACGCCGATTATGCGCAGACGACCGCAGGTGTGCAGATCAACCGCTTCTGCGCCTCCGGCCTTGAAGCGACCAATATGGCCGCCGCAAAGGTCATGTCCGGCGAAGCCGACATGGCGATTGGTGGCGGTGTTGAAAGCATGTCGCGCGTCGGCATGGGCGCCTCGGGTGGTTCCTGGTCCACCGATCCCGCCATCGCCTTCAAATCCTATTTCACGCCGCAGGGCATTGGCGCCGATCTCATCTGCACCAAATATGGCTTCACCCGCGCAGATGTGGATGCCTATGCCGTGGAGAGCCAGAGGCGCGCGAAGAATGCGTGGGACAATGGCTACTTCAAGAATTCCGTCATTCCGGTGAAGGACATTAACGGCCTCACCATTCTCGACCATGACGAGCATATGCGGCCTGATGCGACCATGCAGTCGCTCGCCGCGCTGCAACCCTCTTTCGCATCGCTCGGCGAATTTGCGTTCGACGGCGTCGCCCTTGCGCGCTACCCGGAAGTGGAAGAGATCACCCATGTCCACCATGCGGGCAATTCGTCCGGCATCGTGGATGGTGCCTCCGCTGTTCTCGTCGGCAATCTCGAAACCGGCAAGGCGATGGGCCTGAAGCCCCGTGCGCGCATCCGCGCCATGGGCTCCATCGGCTCCGAGCCTTGCATCATGCTGACCGGCCCTGCCGACGTGTCGCGCAAGGTGCTGAAGAAGGCGGGCATGAATCCGGAAGACATCGATCTCTACGAGCTGAACGAAGCCTTCGCCTCTGTCGTGCTTCGCATGATGCAGGTGCTCGATATTCCGCATGAGAAGATGAACGTGAATGGCGGTGCCATCGCCATGGGCCATCCCCTCGGCGCGACCGGCGGCATGATCCTCGGCACGGTGCTCGACGAGCTGGAGCGCCGCGACCTCAACACCGCGCTGATCACGCTTTGCGTCGGCGCGGGCATGGGCACGGCCACCATCATCGAACGCGTGTAATCGCGGAGAGGCGAAACAAGATGACCACTTACGAAAACTTCAAATTCGAAGTCGATGGTGATGGCATTGCGCTGATCACCTGGGACATGCCCAACCGTTCGATGAACGTGCTCTCGCAGGGCTCCATGGCGGACATGGCCTCGATCATCGAAAAGATCATGGGCGATGACGCAATCAAGGGCGCGATCCTCACCTCCGGCAAGGATGCGTTCTGCGCCGGTGCCGATCTGTCCATGATGGGCGGTCAGGCCGGTGGCGGTTCGGGCGGCGGTTCCGAAGAAGACCGCGTCCGCGCCATGTATGAGGGCAACCTCAAGTTCAACATGCTGCTGCGCAGCCTTGAGACCTGCGGCAAGCCGGTGGCGGCCGCGATCAACGGTACCGCGCTTGGTGGCGGTCTCGAAGTAACGCTTGCCTGCCACTACCGCGTGGTGAGCAACAAGCCGAAGACGCAGATTGGCCTGCCGGAGGCAAAGGTCGGGCTTCTCCCCGGCGGTGGCGGCACGCAGCGTCTGCCGCGCCTCATCGGTGCTCAGGCCGCGCTCCCGCTTATCCTGCAGGGCACGGCGCTGACACCGGAAAAGGCGGTTCAGGCCGGCATCTGCCACAAGCTTGTCGAGCCGGGCGAGGAAGTATCCGCCGCGAAGGCGTGGCTCAAAGAGGGTCTTGCCCAGCCGAAGATCAAGCTTGGCAAGAAAGGTCCGGAAGTTTACGCCATCGCCGTGCAACCCTGGGACCGTGAAGGCTATCGCATCCCCGGTGGCGGCCCGCACGATCCGAAGGGCGGCCAGACCTTCACCATTGGCAATGCCACGCTGCACAAGCAGACTTTCGGCAACTTCCCGGCGCAGAAATACATCATGTCCTGCGTCTATGAAGGATTGCAGGTGCCAATCGAAGCGGGGCTCCGCATCGAGACGCGCTACTTCACGAAGCTGCTGATGGACCCGCGCTCCAAAGCGATGATCCGCTCGCTCTTCCTCTCCATGCAGGAACTCGCCAAGGG
>NZ_JBATWS010000248.1:0-5646 GCF_049672805.1 Parvibaculum sp. | reverse complement strand
CCCCCGAGGCCCCTTCTTTCGTCATCATTCCTCCCCGTGATGGCCGGTCCGGGCCTGTCTGCCTTTCTTTTCCGACCACCGACTCACTACACAATCCCGCGCACTCTATCCGGGTGACGAAAATCGTCAACTTTCTGCGCGGAAGCAACCCCGCGCAGAAAGCCCTTTCTTTTCATCCACTTAGATTGCCCGGGCCGCTACTCCGCCGCTGCCTGAGAAACCGCCGCGGCCGCCCGTGCCGGAACCGGCAGAGGATTGCCTGCGGCAGCGGCCCGTTTCGCGCCCGCCTTCCATTCGCGCTTCAGGTCGTGGCAGTAGATGTTGAAATCGACCTGCATCTTGTGGCGCGGGCTGTCGTAGAAGTGGCCGATGAAGCGGCGCTCATCCGCGACGATGATCCGCTCCATCTCCTCCTTCGAGGGCAGCGCATATTCGCCCGTGAGATAGGCAGCGAGCCAGCGTGCCTGCTGTTCGGCAAAGTTGGTGAGCGTGGGCAGCGGCTGCGCCAGCGCCATGAAGAAGAGATTGGGGATGCCGGGCTTCATCACCCGCTTGAAGAGCGGGATGTGATTGTCTTTCACCTGCACGACCGAACTGTCGAGGAAGGGGAAGGAGACATTGTAGCCGGTGGCATAGATAACCACGTCAACCTGCTCGGTGGAGCCATCGGTGAAGCGCACCTTGTCACCCTCAAAGCGCTCGATATTCGGCTTCACCTTGATATCCCCGCAACCGACCCGGGTCAGAAACTCTCCGGATACGGAAGGATGCGCTTCGAGCGGCTTATGATCCGGCTTCGGCAGGCCGTAATCCTCCATCCGGCCAACCGCCCGCTTCAGCGCACGGGCAGCGAGCCAGCGTTGCAAGCGGAGCGGCACCCAATGTGGAAGCGATGCCTTGTCGGCCACGCGCCCGCCAATATATTTCGGAAAGATATAGACACCGCGCCGCGCCGACACCCAGAGGTTCTTCGCGATCGGCCTTTGCGACAATTCGGATGCAATATCCATCGCGCTGTTGCCCATTCCGACAACGACAATGTTCTTGCCGCGCATGTCCACCGGCTCGAAAGGCGTGAGATAGGAATGTGCATGCATCTGCACGCCATTGAACTCGCCGGGGAATGCAGGTGTCGGCCAACGCGGATCCCAGTGATGCCCGTTGCAGACAAAGAGCGCGTCATAGATGCGCGTTTCGGAAGACGGTCCGCCCGCCCCGGAGCGATCAATCGTGACCTTCCACAGCCCCTCGGGCGTCAGTTCGCAGCGCGTGACGGCGGTGTTGAACTCGATCTTCTCGCGAAGGCCGAAATGATCGACATAGTCGTTGAAATATTGAAGCACCTGCGAGTGATGGGGGAAATCCGGGAACTCGTCGGGGATGGGGAAATCCTCGAACTGCATGCGGTATTTCGACGTGTCAATATGGAGCGACTCGTAGCAGGCCGACATACCGTTCTTGTTCTTGTAGGCCCAGTTACCGCCAATCGTGTCCGACATTTCGAAAATATCGAACGGAATCCCGCGATCCTGAAGGGCCTTGGCGGTGGAAAATCCGCTGCACCCTGCCCCGATGATGCAAGCCTTTGGCAGAGCACGGGCGGACGTCGTTGTTTGCACTGACATGACGAACTCCGAATATGAAATATCAATTCGGCTACGGTAGCGTGACTCGCAATTGCCGGTCCAGATCAGCAAGGCCGGGCGCATATACCGCGCGCAAACGCTACGGCAGATCAGCCTGCCCTTCACGCATTGCACGGACAGAAATGCCAGTTGACTTGATCGCGGGCGAAGGCGCTACTAACAGGCAAAGTGAGGAGGCGGCTGATGGCGGAAAAGCAGATTACCGACGAACATATTGCGCTGATGAAGGATGTGCTGATCCAGCATGTCCCCCATGCACGCGCGCTCAACATGAATGTTGTGAATGCGAAGCGCGGTGAGGCCTGGCTTTCCGTACCTTATGATGAAAGGTTCATCGGTAACCCGGCAACGGGCGTCATTCATGGCGGTGTCATCACCTCGCTTCTCGACAATGCCTGCGGCATCGCCGTGCAGCTTGCCCTGCCGGAGCGGCTTTCCATTGCAACGCTCGATCTCCGCCTCGACTATATGAAGCCTGCGACGCCGAAGCTTGACCTCACGGGCCATGCGCATTGCTACAAGGTGACGAAGAACATCGCCTTTGTGCGCGGCACCGCCTATCACACGGACGAGAACGATCCGATTGCAACCTGTGTCGGCACTTTCATGCTGGCGGCAAACCGGGCAACGCCCATGCCGATCTCGCCGGAAGCGGCGGCGGAAGCAGAAGCGCTCCTGAAGCAGAATGCGGATACCAGCGGCGGAGAGAAAGCATGAGCGCGAAGCAGGTGCCCGACATCAATGCCTTCATGCAGCGCATTCCCTATGCGCGCTTTCTCGGCATCACGGTCGATCAGCGGGGAAATGAAATCACTACAGTGATGCATTTTTCCGAAACGCTGATCGGCAACCCGGTCCTGCCTGCACTTCATGGTGGCACGATTGGCGCCTTTCTGGAAATCACTGCCATTGCCCAGCTTGCCTTTGAGGCGGGCACGGGGCCGCTGCCCAAGCCCATCGGCCTTACCATCGATTATCTGCGCTCGGGCCGCCCGGTGGATACATATGGCCGCGCCATCATCACCAAGCAGGGGCGGCGCGTCGCAACCGTTCATGCGGAAGCCTGGCAGGACGACCGCTCGCGGCCGATTGCTGCGGCGCATGGGCATTTCCTGCTTCATCCGGCGGATGAACCAGCCGGATCATGAGCGAGGCGGCGGAGGATAGGCCGCGCATCACGCACCGAACGGTGCTGACCATTGCGCTGCCTATCATCATTTCCAATCTCTCCACCCCTCTGCTCGGCCTTGCCGATACTGCCGTCATGGGGCGGATGGGCGATCCGAAATATATCGGTGCCATCGCGCTCGGCTCGCTCGTTTTCACCATGGTCTATTGGACCTTCGGCTTTCTGCGCATGGGCACGACCGGCCTCACCGCACAGGCAGAGGGTGCGGGCGACGGCGAGGAAATACGCGCTTCGCTTGGCCGTGCGCTGCTGATCTCGGCTGCCATCGGGCTCTGCCTCAACCTGCTGCAATGGCCGATCTCGCTCATTGCGTTCTCGTTGCTTGACGCAGGTGAGGAGGTTGAAGAGCTGGCACGGCGTTATTTCGACATTCGCATCTGGAGCGCGCCGGCGGCACTTGCGAATTATGCAATTGCCGGATGGTTCATCGGGCTTGGCCGCGCAAAAATTGCGCTGGTGCTGCAAGTCTTTCTCAACCTTGTGAATCTCTTCTTCAATATCTGGCTTGCGCTTGGCCTTGGATGGGGCGTTGCGGGCATTGCGCTTGGCACGCTCATCGCGGAAGTCTCTGCCGCCTTGCTGGGCCTTCTCTTCGCCGCCCATGCGTTGAAGTTCTATCCCGGCACCTGGACGCGCGCGCGGCTGCTTGATGCGGCGCGGTTCGCCCGCACCATCGCCGTCAATCGTGACATCATGATCCGCACCGTGGTGCTGCTTCTCTCCTTTGCCTGGTTCACGGCGAAAAGCGCGGAAGCGGGCACGGTCACGCTGGCCGTCAATTCGATCCTGTTGCAATTCGTGACGGTGAGCGCCTTTTTTCTCGATGGCTTTGCACTTTCTGCCGAAACGCTTGTCGGAAAGGCAGCAGGCGCGCGAGACGGGCGCGCCTTTGATATGTCCGTAAAGCTTTCCACCCTCTGGGCTGCGGGCGTGTCGCTGCTTCTCACCGCCGGCATTTTCATCTTCGGAGGCATTGCCATCGACTTCCTGTCGGTGGACACAGATGTGCGAGCAACGGCGCGCCACTATCTTTTCTGGGCGGCAATGCTGCCGGTGCTTTCCGTCTGGTGTTATCAGCTTGACGGCATCTTCATCGGCGCGACGCGCAGCGCAGAAATGCGGAATGCCGCTCTTCTCTCAAGCGGCTTTTTCCTCGCGCTCTGGTGGCTCTTCCTGCCTTTCGGCAATCACGGGCTATGGGCTGCCCTTACGGGCTTCAACATGATGCGCGCCGCCTCGCTCGCCCTTTATTTCCCGAAGCTGCGGCGCGGGATTGAACCTGCCGCCTAGAGAATGTCGAGCACGCTTGCCGGTGGACGGCCGATCTTCGCCTTGCTGCCGGAGACGACAATGGGCCGCTCGATCAGGATCGGGTTTTCCGTCATGGCGCGTATCAGCGCGTCATCACCAAGCTTCGCATCATCAAGGCCGAGTTCCTTGTAAACGGCCTCGCCTTTCCGCATCAGGTCGCGCGGGTCCATCTTGAGCTTCTTCAGAATCGCGCGAAGCTCATCCGCTGACGGCGGCTCCTTCAGATATTCGATGACGGTCGGCTCGATCCCTTTTTCCGAAAGCAGAGCCAGTGTCTCCCGCGACTTGGAGCACCGGGGATTGTGATAGATGGTTATTTTCGCCATCGCCTTCTCCCTTCGAAAGATCAGAGCTTCACATCCGCGCCCACGGCATCCTTGATGCTCGCGAAGCCGTCGGCTGCAAGCCGCGCCGCAAGCTCGCGCTTGATGCGTGTGACGAGCGCAGGCCCATCATAGGCAAGCGCGGAATAAAGCTGAACAAGCGATGCGCCAGCGCGGATTTTCGCATAGGCATCATCGCCCGAGCAGATGCCGCCCACGCCGACAAGCGGGATGCGCGCCCCTGTCAGGCGGTACATTTCCGCAAGCACGGCAGTGGACATGGTGAAGAGCGGCGCGCCGGAAAGCCCGCCCGTCTCATTCGCATGAATGCCGGAGACAAGCCCTTCCCGCACAATGGTTGTGTTCGAGACGATCAGCCCGTCGAGTCCGAGGCGGAGCGCTACCTCGGCAATGTCGGCCAGTTCCTCTTTTGCAAGATCAGGTGCGATCTTGAGCAGCACCGGCGTCGGGCGCGCCCTGTCGGTACGGCGCGCGGCAAGCACGCGGGAGATGAGATGTTCAAGCTCCGCCTTGCCCTGCAAGGCCCGCAGGCCCGGCGTGTTGGGCGAGGAAATATTGACCGTGAAATAGGAGGCAAGCCCGTCAAAGGCCCGGATGCCCGCTTCATAATCGGCGATGCGGTCTGCCGCATCCTTGTTCGCGCCGATATTGACACCGACAATGCCGCCGCGGCGCGCGCGCGCTTCGAGACGCTTTTTCAGCGCGGCATGGCCTTCATTGTTGAAGCCGAGCCGGTTGATGACGGCGCGATGGAGCGGCAGACGGAAAACGCGCGGACGCGGATTGCC
Organism: Parvibaculum sp.; assembly: GCF_049672805.1. Taxonomy (GTDB): domain Bacteria; phylum Pseudomonadota; class Alphaproteobacteria; order Parvibaculales; family Parvibaculaceae; genus Parvibaculum. The sequence goes on along the minus strand of NZ_JBATWS010000248.1, from coordinate 368 downwards.
CGCCTGCGGCAGCGGCGTCACCGTGCCCACTTCCGCAAAGCCCATGCCGAGCGCAAGCATCGCATCCGGCACTTCGCCATTCTTGTCGAAGCCTGCGGCGATGCCGACCGGGTTTGTGAAATGTAGCCCGAAGAGATCAACACCCAGAGAAACGGGATCTTCGCCCCGCTCGCGGGGGCCAAGCCCTATGCGCAGCGCGCGGATCGTCATGCGATGCGCGTTCTCAGGATCGATCAAGCTCAGAAAGGGGCGAACAAACGGAAAGAAATCCATATCAGCCATCCGCAACGCCCGTCATATAGGCGGGGAAAATATGTGCGCCTTCTTCATCCACCGGCAGGGGATCAACGCGGCGCACCGCCTCCATA
>NZ_JBATWS010000247.1:0-5823 GCF_049672805.1 Parvibaculum sp. | reverse complement strand
GTAACGTACTGGGCGACCACACGCTCGAAGAGCTGGTGCGCGATGACCGTGCGGGCCTGATGAAGAAGATTCAGCATGCCTTCAACAATGCTGCTGTCCAGTTCGGCATCGAGGTGATCGATGTCCGCATTCGCCGCGCTGACCTGCCGGAGCAGAACAGTCAGGCGATCTATCAGCGCATGCAGACCGAGCGCGAGCGTGAAGCCGCTGAAATCCGTGCGCAGGGTAACGAAGAAGCGCAGCGCATTCGTAGCCGTGCCGACCGCGAAGTGACGGTCACACTTGCCGAAGCGGAGCGTGACGCGCAGATCCTTCGCGGTGAGGGCGATGCAAAGCGGAACGAGATCTATGCCGCCGCTTACTCGGCTGATCCCGAATTCTTCGCCTTCTATCGTTCGATGGAGGCCTACAAGCAGAGCCTGAAGAACGAAAACACGACCATGATCGTGACGCCCGACAGCGAGTTCTTCCGCTACTTCGGATCGGAGACCGGGCGCCGCTGAGGCTTCGTTCCATGATCGAGCTTCTTTCCGCACTTGGGCTTGCCATTGCTCTGGAAGGGCTGCTTTACGCAGCCTTTCCGGCAGCCATGCGCCGGGCACTCATGGCCCTCACTGAAATATCGGATCAGTCGCTGCGCATGGGCGGGCTCGGGGCGCTCGCCCTTGGTGTCTGTGTCGTCTGGCTCGTTCGCGGCTGACCAACGCGCCTCTTTCGTCCATAATCAAAAAGAAACACAAGAACAGGGTGCCCCGGTCGGATTGTCCGGGCCATGAGGGGGACGATATGTCGAAGGCGGGCAGCGGCAGTGTGATCATGCGTTGGAGAAGCCTTGTCTTCTCCGCTTCCCTGTCTGCCCTTCTTTTTGCTTTCCCGATCGAGGCAAGCCGCGCTTCCGGCAATTTTGCCGAGCTTGCAGAGCAACTCTCTCCGGCCGTCGTCAATATTTCGATTTCACAGGTGATCGCGCCGCAGTCACTCGAAATACCCGGCATTCCCGAAGACTCACCGTTGAACAATTTTTTCGACGAGTTCTTCGAACAGCAGATGAAGGCGGGGCCGCAGCGCGTTCAGTCGCTCGGCTCGGGGTTTCTGATCGACCCGTCCGGTGTTGTCATCACCAATAATCATGTGATCGAGGGTGCGGACAGCATCGAAATCACCTTCACGGATGGCAAAACACTTCCCGCCACTTTAGTGGGCAGCGACCCCAAGACCGATCTTGCGGTGCTGCGCGTCGAAAGCGATGAGGCGCTCCCTTACGTCGGCTTCGGGGACAGCGACAAGCTGCGGGTGGGGGACTGGGTCATGGCGATCGGCAATCCCTTCGGTCTTGGCGGATCGGTCACGGCGGGCATCGTCTCCGCGCTCAATCGCGATATTCATGCGGGCAATTATGACGAATTCATTCAGACCGATGCGGCGATCAATCGCGGCAATTCCGGCGGGCCGCTTTTCAACCTCGATGGCGAGGTGGTGGGCGTTAATTCCGCCATCATCTCGCCCTCCGGTGCTTCTGTCGGTATCGGCTTTGCGGTGCCAGCCAGCACGGCAAAGCCGGTGGTTGAACAGCTTCTCAAATATGGCGAGACAAGACGCGGCTGGATCGGTGTGCGTATTCAGACTGTGACGCCCGACATTGCCGAGAGTGTCGGCCTTGGCCCGGTGCGCGGTGCGCTGATTGCGGGGCTGACCGAGGGAGGGCCCGCAGCGGCGGCGGGGTTGCAGCCGGGTGATGTTGTCCTCGCCTTTGACAGACACCCCATTGCCACCATGCGCGATCTGCCGCGCATCGTTGCGGCAGCGGAAATCGGCTCAACCGTCGAGTTGCAGATATTCCGCGATGGCGAGACGCTGACGCGCCGCATCGAGATTGCGCAACTCACGGATGATGTGGAAGCGCGGTCGAAGGTCAGCCCCTGAATTCTTCCCGCCTGTAGCCCTGTAGATAGAGAAGGGCGGTGAGGTCGCCGTGGTCAATCCGCGCGCCCGCCGCTTCTGCCACAACCGGCTTTGCGTGATAGGCAACGCCGAGACCTGCCTCACCGATCATGGCGAGATCATTCGCGCCATCGCCCACGGCAAGGGTTTCATGCGGTGCCAGCCCATGCTCCTCGCGGAGCGCGATCAGCGCATCGAGCTTTGCCTGCCGCCCGAGAATGGGCTCCTTCACGATGCCCGTCAGCGCATCATTCTCGAAGAGAAGTTCATTGGCCTGATTGACATCAAAGCCGACCGCCCTGGCGATGCGGGAGGTGAAGAAGGTGAAGCCGCCTGAAACAAGCGCGCAGATCGCGCCATTGGCGCGCATGGTGGTGGTCAGTGTCCGGCCACCCGGCATCTCGGTGATGCGTTCGCGATAGACCTTTTCCAGCGACGAGACATGAAGGCCTTTGAGCAGCGACACGCGCTCGCGAAGGGCCGGCTCGAAGCCGATTTCGCCCCGCATGGCGCGCTCGGTGATCTCCGCGATTTTCGGCTTGATGCCGAGTTCGGCGGCGAGTTCGTCGATACATTCCTGCTCGATGATGGTGGAATCCATGTCCGCAACGAGGAGCTTCTTGCGGCGGCCTTCCGTCTTTTGTGCGGAAAGGTCGATTTTCGCATCGCCGAGTGCCGCGCGTGCCGCTGCCTCCGCCGCTGCCGGGTCGCCGTCAAAGGGGATGTCGCAGGCTTCACCTTCCGCCAGCCACACCGTTTCACCGGCTGCGGGCAGGGCGCGCCGCGCTGCTTCGACATGCGCGCTTGCAAGCGGCGTGGCTTTATTGCCTATCAGGGTCAGGACATATTTCATCGCGGAAACCGGAAGGAGCCTTATGTGAGTGTCGCCATCGGCAGAGCCGTTCTTATTGCAGGGCCGACCGCAAGCGGCAAGTCGGCGCTGGCACTTGCTGTGGCGGAGAGGTTTGGCGGCGAGATCATCAATGCCGATTCCATGCAGCTCTACCGCGAAATGCGGATCATCACGGCTCGCCCCTCGCGAGAAGAAGAGGCGAGAGTGCCGCATCATCTTTACGGGGTCACGGGGGCAACGGAGCCTCTTTCGGCTGGGCGCTGGGCCGTCCGGGCAGCGGAGCGTATGCGCGAGATTGCGGATCGTGGTGCCCTGCCGGTCGTGGTGGGCGGTACGGGACTCTATCTTCGCGCCCTCATCGACGGGCTTTCGCCCGTGCCGCAGATTGAAGCTGATCTGCGCGAGGCGGTGCGGGCAGAAGTCGCCGCAGCGGGGGAGAGTGCCCATGCCTTGCTCAGGGCCGTTGACCCGGTGCTTGCCGGGACCGTCCGCCCGTCCGATCTGCAACGGATATCCAGGGGGATAGAGGTTGCGCGGGCCACAGGGCGGCCGCTCAGCGAGTGGCAGCGTGTCCCGCCTCAGCCGCTGGTGACGGGCAATTTCGCCAGGATCGTGCTCACGCCCGAACGGGGCTGGCTGCGGGAGCGGATCGACCGCCGTTTCGACCTCATGCTGGATGAGGGGGCGCTGGAGGAGGCGCGGTTCATGGCGGGGCTTGGGCTCGACCCTGATCTGCCGGCCATGAAGGCGCTCGGCCTTCGACCGCTTATCCGGCATATCGAGGGCGAAATCTCGCTGGAAGAAGCCGCCGAGCTTGGAAAGCGAGAAAGCCGCGCCTATGCGAAAAGGCAGGAAACCTGGTTTCGGACGCAGATGATTGCGTGGAACACGTTTTTTGAGCAATATTCGGAAAGGTTAAGTGATAAAATCTTTTCGTTTGTTGACGAATTGGGGTTGACCCGGCCGTAAGGCGCGGTTAGGTTGCGCGCAATTTCGGCGGCTATGCGCGTCAATGAGCCCGGAAACGGAGCTTCCGCGCGGTGCCGCCTTGTTGTTTTTGCGTCCGGCGGGTTGCCGGGCGATGAAGGACCGGGACGGGACCAATGGCTGCTCAGGAACTGACAGGCGCAGAAATCGTCATCAAGGCGCTGGTCGATCAGGGCGTGGACACGATTTTCGGCTATCCGGGCGGCGCTGTCCTGCCGATCTATGACGCGCTTTTCCAGCAGAACAAGATTCGCCACATTCTCGTTCGCCATGAGCAGGGCGCGGTTCACGCGGCCGAGGGCTATGCGCGTTCGACGGGCAAGCCGGGCGTTGTGCTCGTCACTTCCGGCCCCGGTGCCACCAATGCTATTACCGGTCTCACGGACGCACTGATGGATTCGATCCCGCTGGTCTGCCTGACGGGGCAGGTCGCGACCCATCTCATCGGTTCGGATGCCTTCCAGGAAGCCGATACGGTCGGTATCACGCGCCACTGCACCAAGCATAACTGGCTGGTGAAGTCCGCGCCGGAACTCGTTCGCGTCATGCATGAAGCCTTCTATGTCGCGACGCATGGCCGCCCCGGCCCGGTTGTCATCGACATTCCGAAGGACGTGCAGTTCCAGAAGGCTGAATACAGCTTCTCGCCCAATATCCAGCACCGTACCTATCGTCCGGTGGTGAAGGGCGATGTCGGGAAGATCCGCGAGGCGATCGAACTCATCACGAACGCGAAGAAGCCGATCTTCTACACGGGCGGCGGCATCATCAATTCAGGGCCGGTTGCAAGCCAGCTCCTGCGCGAATTTGTGCGCCTGACGGGCTATCCCATCACCTCCACGCTGATGGGGCTCGGCGCCTATCCCGCTTCTGACAAGCAGTGGCTGGGCATGCTGGGCATGCATGGCACCTATGAAGCCAATAACGCCATGCATGATTGCGACGTGCTCATCAATATCGGTGCGCGCTTCGATGACCGCGTGACGGGGCGGCTTGATGCCTTCTCCCCCAATTCAAAGAAGATTCACATCGATATCGATGCCTCCTCCATCAACAAGAATGTCCATGTTGATGTCGGCATTGTCGGCGACTGTGCCCATGTGCTTGAAGACATGCTGCGTATCTGGAAGTCCAAGGCACGCCGGACCGACAAGGCGGCGCTTGAGGACTGGTGGAAGCAGATCGATATCTGGCGCGGCCGCAAGTCACTCGCCTACAAGACGAATGACGAGGTCATCAAGCCTCAGCAGGCGATCGAGCGCCTTTTCCAGCTGACAAGGGGCCGCGAGGTCTATGTCACGACGGAAGTGGGCCAGCATCAGATGTGGGCGGCACAGCACTTCCATTTTGACGATCCGAACCGCTGGATGACTTCCGGTGGCCTCGGCACGATGGGCTATGGCTTGCCTGCGGCGATCGGCGCGCAGATTGCGCATCCCGAGGCGCTGGTCATTGATATTGCGGGCGAAGCCTCGATCCTGATGAATATTCAGGAGATGTCCACGGCGGTTCAGTACCGGCTGCCCGTGAAGATTTTCGTCCTGAACAATGAATATATGGGCATGGTTCGCCAGTGGCAGGAATTGCTGCATGATGGCCGCTATTCTCATTCCTATTCGGAATCGCTGCCGGATTTCGTGAAGCTCGCCGAAGCCTATGGGGCGACGGGTATCCGGGCCTCCAAGCCTTCCGAGCTGGACGCTGCCATCAAGCAGATGATCGATACGCCCGGCCCGGTGATTTTCGATTGTCTGGTGGACAAGTTCGAGAACTGCTACCCGATGATCCCGTCGGGTGCCGCCCATAATGAAATGATCCTTGGCGACGACCCGGAAGGGGCCAGCGTGTCGGAAGAGGGCAAGATGCTGGTCTGAGAACCGGCCTCCTCCGAAATATCGCTTCCCCCGGCACCGCATACCCACTACAGAGACGCGCATGAAGAAGGACGAGATAATCGAGCGGCACACCATTTCCGTGCTCGTGGATAACGAGGCGGGGGTACTTGCGCGCGTGATCGGGCTTTTTTCCGGTCGGGGCTACAA
>NZ_JBATWS010000246.1:0-4416 GCF_049672805.1 Parvibaculum sp. | reverse complement strand
CTCCCGGAGTGGCCCGCCGATGCGCTGATGCAGGCGATTGCGGCGGAAAACAATCTGGCGGAAACGGCCTTCTTTGTGCCTGAGGGGGAGGGTTACAGGCTGCGCTGGTTCACGCCTGCGGTGGAGGTGGACCTTTGCGGCCATGCGACGCTGGCGACGGCCCATGTGCTCTTTTCCCATCTCGGCCATGCAAAGCCCGACATCCGCTTCGAGACGCGGAGCGGCACGCTCATTGTTCGCCGGGAGGGTGATCTTCTGGCGATGGATTTTCCGGCGGCAAAGCCGAAGCCCTATCCGGCACCGAGCGAGATTGCGGCGGCGCTGGGCGGGAATGCCCGTGTCTGGGTCAAGACCGGCCATCTCATGGCGGTATTTGACACGGCGGAGGAAGTGGCTGCGCTGGCACCCGATTTTCCAGCCCTTCGGCGGCTGCTGACACCGCTCAATGCGGGGCTGATTGCGAGTGCGCCGGGGGCGGACGGGATCGACTTCGTGTCGCGCTTTTTCGCGCCGGTTCACGGGATTGACGAAGATCCGGTCACCGGCTCGGCGCATTGCACCAGCGTGCCTTACTGGTCGATGAAACTCGGCAAGAGCGATCTCGTCGCGCGGCAAATCTCGGCGCGGGGCGGCACGCTTTATTGCACGAATATGGGTGAGCGCGTCATTCTGCGCGGGCGCTGTGCCGACTACATGAAGGCCGAAATTTCCTTCTGATCCAAACTGTCATCTGGTCTCTCTCATGCCTATCGAGGCTTTCTTTCTCGGCGCGCTTTTTATTGCGACGATGAGTTTCACGCCGGGTCCGGCAAATCTCAGCCTGCTTTCCGTTGGTGCGTCGCTCGGTCTTTCGCGCGCCATGCCCTATGTGCTTGGCATCTGGGCGGGCGGGCTGTTCGTCATCATCTCGGGCGCGCTGGGGCTCGGTGCGCTGTTTCTCGCATGGCCCGACCTTTTCCTCGCGATGAAACTTTTCGGCTTTGCCTATATCTGCTGGCTCGCGTGGAAGCTTGCGCGGGCGGGCTTTGGTGCATCGGCCTATACGCGCCCGCCTTCCTTCTGGGCGGGCTTTGCGCTTCACCCGGTCAATCCCAAGGCCTATGTGCAGAATATGATGGTCTTTTCGGCCTTCATCGTGCCCGGCTATTCCTATGAGGTGCAGGCAACGCTTCTTGTGCTGGCAAGCCTTGTTGCCATGGTGGTGGCAACGGTGCTTTGGGGGCTTGGCGGCGATGCGATCCGCCGCTTTGTGAGCGACCTTCGTACCATGCGCTTCATCGCTGTCGGGGCGGCAGTGCTGATGGTGGTGAGTGTCGCGGCGGCGTTTCTTTTCTGATCAGGTTGAGCCAGCCCTCGCTTGCCGCAATACCGGCGAGGATGAGGGCGAGGCCGCCCAGTACGCGAAGCTTCAATTCCTCGCCAAAGATCAGATAACCCGCTATCGCCGCAAAGACAGGCACGAGATAATTGGTGAGCGAAACAAATGTCGCGCCCGCCATGTCGATCAGCCGGAAGAAGATGATCGCGGCAAGGCCGGTCGAGAACAGGCCGAGCCCTGCAAGGCCAAGAAGCGCTGTCGTGCTTGCATCGGCAAGCGAGGAAGGCGGGGTGAGTGCGCTCGCAGCGACAAGTCCGGCGAGGGCGCCTGCAAGCATGACGCCGGAGGATTTCACGAGAAGCGGCATTTCCGGTGCGCGGCGTGCAAGAACATTGTTGGCGGCGAAGAAACAGGCACCGGCAAGAACGGCGAGTTGTCCGAGCAATCTTTCGCCGCCGACAGACAAATCTTTCAAGGCGGCCGGACCGAGCACGATCAGCAGTCCCGCAAAGCCGATGAGAAAGCCGAGCGCGCGGCGCGGCGTGATGCGTTCTTCTTCCAGAAAGAAATGGGCAATGGCGAGCGTCACGATGGGAGTGAAGCCGACAAGAATGCCCGCAAGGGCAGATGAGACATGTTGCTGCCCCCAGCCGATGGCGAAGAAGGGTGCGATATTGCCGACAAGCGCCAGAAGGGCGAACCAGCTCCAGGCTTTCATGTCGCGCGGGAGAGAATCACGAAAGAGCAGGGTGAGGGGCAGAAGGAGCAGGGCGGCTGCGATGAGACGGCCTGCCATGGTCCATTCGGGCGCGATGCTTTCCACCGCGATCTTGGCAAAAGCAAAGGCCGAGCCCCAAAGGGCGACCAGCAGAAGCAGCAGAAACCAGCGGGTGGAAGGAAAGGGCAAGGGCAAATCCCTGAACAAAAAGAGGGGCTTGTCATCCGGCATGGAACAAGGCCCCCTCCATCCAATGTTGCAGGGGGCTACGGGTTCCGCGCTTGCGCGATTTTCCGCCGCAGGGATGCCATTTGACTTGGCTCTGGGAGAGGCATATACGCGGCTCCGGGACACCCCTCCCCAACGAGGGGCAGCTATCTGTGAGGATAGGTTACATGACCGCCAATGAGCGTCCGGCTGTGCGTCCGGCTAATCCGCACTTCTCTTCCGGCCCCTGCGCGAAGCGTCCGGGCTGGTCCGTCAAAAATCTTGAAAATGCCCTTGTGGGCCGCAGCCATCGGTCGAAACCCGGCAAGGCCCGCCTTGTCGAAGCCATCGACAAGACGCGCGCGGTTCTGGGCGTTCCTGCGGATTATCGCATCGGCATCGTGCCGGCTTCTGATACGGGCGCTGTCGAAATGGCGCTCTGGTCGCTGCTCGGCGCGCGCGGCGTGGACATGCTCACCTGGGAAAGCTTTGGTGATGGCTGGGTCACGGATGTCGTGAAGCAGTTGAAGCTCAAGGATGTGCGCACGCTGAAAGCCGGTTACGGCGCACTCCCCGATCTCGCTGAGGTGAATTTCGACAATGATGTCGTCTTCACCTGGAATGGCACGACCTCCGGTGTGCGTGTGCCGAATGGTGACTGGATTGCGGATGACCGCAAGGGCCTCACCATTTGCGACGCAACCTCTGCCGCTTTCGCGCAGGACCTCGCCTGGCCGAAGCTCGACGTTGTCACCTTCTCCTGGCAGAAGGTTCTCGGCGGTGAGGCGGCGCATGGCGTACTCATCCTGAGCCCCCGCGCTGTGGAGCGGCTCGAAAGCTACACACCTGCCTGGCCGATGCCGAAGATCTTCCGCATGACGAAGGGCGGAAAGCTTATTGAGGGCATCTTTAAGGGCGAGACGATCAACACGCCGTCCATGATCTGCGTTGAGGATTATCTTGATGCGCTGAACTGGGCGACTTCGATTGGCGGTCTCAAATCCCTCATCGCGCGGGCGGATGCCAATTCGGCTGTCATCGCCGAATGGGTGGACCGCACGGCATGGGTCGATTTCCTCGCCGAGAAGGTCGAGACACGTTCCAATACATCTGTCTGCCTCAAGATTGTCGATGAGCGTGTGACCTCGCTTGACGAAGAGGCGCAGGTCGCCTTTGCGAAGAAGATCGCTGATCTTCTCGACAAGGAAGGCGTCGCCAATGACATTGCAGGCTATCGCGATGCACCCGCGGGTCTGCGCATCTGGGCAGGTGCCACTGTCGAGACGAGTGACATGCGCGCGCTGATGCCCTGGCTCGACTGGGCTTTTGCGGAAGCTGTCGCTTCGCTCTGATCCTTTTCACGAACTCTCGCTGCCTCTCCCCGAACGGGAGAGGCAGTTTTCAAGACCTTTTCCGTTCCGAAGAGATGATCCCCGAAAAGGCCCTATGCCCGGCGTGATTTCCCGGAGCGACATTCAAGGAGGCTTCCATGCCCAAGGTTCTGATTTCCGACAAGCTTTCCCCCGCTGCCGTTCAGATCTTCAAGGATCGCGGCATTGAGGTGGATGTGAAGACCGGCCTCGACCGGGACGAACTCATCAAGATCATCGGCGACTATGATGGTCTCGCCATTCGCTCGAACACCAAGGTGACGGCGCCCGTGCTCGCGGCTGCCAAGAAGCTCAAGGTTGTGGGCCGTGCCGGTATCGGCGTGGACAATGTCGATCTTCCCGCCGCCACTGCAGCGGGCGTGATCGTGATGAACACGCCTTTCGGCAACTCCATCACCACGGCAGAACATGCCATTGCCATGATGCTTTCGCTCGCGCGCGATATTCCGCAGGCGAACACTTCCACCCATGCGGGTAAATGGGAAAAGTCGAAATTCATGGGCGTTGAAGTCACCGGCAAGGTGCTCGGCGTCATCGGGTGCGGCAATATCGGTTCGATTGTCGTGGACCGTGCGCTTGGTCTTCGCATGAAGGTCGTGGCCTTCGATCCCTTCCTCACACCGGAGCGCGCGCAGGATCTCGGTGCGGAGAAGGTGGAGCTGGACGAGCTTCTGGCGCGTGCCGATTTCATCACGCTGCACACCCCGCTTACCGACAAGACGCGCAATATCCTGAATGCGGAAAGCCTTGCGAAGTGCAAGAAGGGCGTTCGCATCATCAAC
>NZ_JBATWS010000245.1:0-10775 GCF_049672805.1 Parvibaculum sp. | reverse complement strand
ATCGAGGCCAGCGGAAATGAAAGGACGGAACGTTGCGCGGTCTGATCTGAGTTCTTCCGGTGTGGAGTCCTTCTCGATGGTCAGGCGTTCCAAGGCGAGGTGATGGGCCTTCTCTCTGATCCGCTCGTCTTCGAAACTTTCTGGAAAGCGTTTGTGCAGCTTCTCCAGATAGGCAAGGGCCTTGTCCCCGTCGTTTAATGAAGAGGCTGTATGGACGGCAAGGATGAGAGCGTCCCGCTCGACTTGATCGCCCTTCCAGTCCTGAAGCAAGTTCTCCAGAGCGGTCAGGCCTTCTTGCGGCGAGAGAGCGCCCCTTTCAAGGCTGAGCACAATGCGGCGCTGGATCGCCATTGCCGCGCATTGACCGTCTGGTCCCTTGATCTCCTTGTAGCGGTCCAGTGCGGTGCGTGGATAGTTCTCAAGCTCTGCAAGACGGCCGGACACCCATGTCTGGCAATCCCGCGGAAAAGTCGCGAGGGCAGCAGAGGGAAGATGAGTGATGAGGGCGCGAGCAAAGATTCCGTCACCTGCATCAAAAGCAGCATTGATGAGCGTCAAAGCGACGTGCTGCTGAATGGCTGTTGAATATTCCGCGACTGAATGCAGGGAGGGAAGGGCTTTTGCGGGTTCGATATCTCCCGGAATGGCTTTGCCGGAATGGGCCGCATGCACAAGCTGCCAGAGAATCTCCTTGGCAGGGTCGGCCAGGGTGAAGCTCCGAGCGCCGAGTATGTCTTCGCTGTCAGGAAGGCGGGCGAGAATGAAGGCGGTCTTTGCCATTTCCTGATCGTCAGGGTGTGTCATGGCTTGAGGTGTATCGGCGGTGCCTGCCGCAAGCGCATAGGCCTCCCGATAGAAACTGTGCTCCATATAGAGCTTCATGAGCTGAAGCCGCGCATAGGCCTGCTCGTCACCTTCTGTATTTGCAATCTGTCTTTCGAGTGTCTGGCGGCTTTCGAGGAAGCTTTGTTCGCTCTCCAGCGCCAGGGATGTGCCGGGGAGAGACATAGAGATCAGCATGGTGGTTGCGAGCAGCTTCATCTTCAGATGTCTGCTAGCCCGCCGGTTTGTATTGACTGTTCTCATTTCCGCCTGTCCGGTTGAAATCGAAACGCCCGTTTAAACTGCCTGCCTCAGGTTAAACCCACGTTCAAAGCTGAGACGGAACCGGGACGAGGCGATGCAGACGCAGATTTATGTGGGGCTTTCCAGCCAGCTAGCGCTTCGGCAGCAGCTTGATGTGCTGGCCAATAATATCGCGAATGTGAACACGGTCGGGTTTCGCGCGGAGTCCGTTCTCTTCGACAGTCATCTGGAAAAGACGCATGACCGGCAGACCGTTTCCTATGTGGTGGACAAGTTCAGCTACACAGACAGGAAAGCAGGCACCTTCCGCGAAACGGGAAACCCCCTTGATGTGGCGATCCGGGGCGAGGGCTGGCTGCAGGTCCAGACGCAAAACGGTGTCCGCCTCACGCGTGATGGCAGGTTGCATCTCAATCCAGAGGGAACGCTCGTAAACCACGCGGGCTATGAAGTGCTTGGCGTGGGTGGTGCGCCTGTCGAAATCCCGGAAGATGCTGGCAATCTCCAGATCATGAAGGACGGCACCATAGGCGATGGTGAGCGCGTCTTCGGACGCATAGAGATTGTGCGGGCCGCCGATGAAGGCGCGTTGGCGCATGAGGCGGGAGGGCTCTATGTCGGCGGTGGCGCCCTGACACCAGCCGAAGGCATTGAGCTGATGCAGGGGACGCTTGAGCTTTCAAACGTCAATGCCGTGCTGGCGATGACGCAGCTTATCGATATTTCAGCCGCCTATCAGCGTGCGCAAACGCTGGTCGAAGGAGGCGATGAAACCGCACGAAATGCGATCCGCACGATTGGTCGCATCGAGTAACAGCCGGTTATGAAAGACAAAGGAGAGTGACATGAGGGCTCTGAGCATTGCCGCGACCGGCATGATGGCGCAGCAGACGAATGTCGAGGTGATTTCGAACAATATCGCCAATATGAACACGACCGCATTTCAGCGGGCGCGGGCGGAGTTCACCGACCTCTTCTATGAGACCGAGCGGCGGCAGGGGGCAGAGTCAACCGACGCAGGAAACATCATCCCCGCCGGGATTCAGATCGGCCTTGGAGTGAAGACGACGGCGGTGCGCCGCGTGGCACTTCAGGGCAGCCTTATGGAAACGGGCAATACATTCGACCTGGCGCTTCAAGGTCGCGGCTATTTCATGATCGATCTGCCGAATGGCGAAACCGCCTATACGCGCGCTGGCGCCTTTCAGAAGTCGCCGGAAGGACAGCTTGTGACGGCAGACGGCTTCGTGTTGCAGCCGGGCATTGCCATTCCGGACAATGCAATTGATGTGACGGTCAATCAGAGCGGTCAGGTCTTCGCCACGGTTCCCGATCAGGTGGAGCCGGTGAATGTGGGCCAGATCCAGATTGCGGTTTTCGCCAATGAAATCGGCCTTGATGCGCTGGGCGACAATCTTTTTGCCGAGACGACGGCATCTGGCGCGCCTGTTGTGGGGGTGCCTTCTGATGATGGTTTCGGCAAGATCCGCCACAAGTTTCTTGAGAGTTCCAATGTGAACTCGGTGCAGGAAATCACCGATCTCATTTCCGCCCAGCGCGCCTATGAGATGAACTCCAAGGTCATTGAAACGGCAGATCAGATGTCGAGCACCGTCACGAATATGAGGTGATGGTCATGAGACGTTGCATCCGGTGGCTGGCTTTTCTTGCGTGTTTTGCGCTCTTGCCCCTTCGGGCGGAGGCTGAGGAGATGGCCTATGCCATTGTGCCTGCAACCCGCATTCAGGCGGGCGATCTGATCTCCCGGGCAGATTTGCAGAAGATCGAGATTCCTGTGCGTCGCCTGCGCCCCGACAGCGTGACGGAGATGGACGATATTGTCGGAATGCAGGCCAGGCGCACCTTGCTGCCGGGGCATGTGATTTCTTCGCTGACGGTCGGAAAGCCTGTGCTGGTGGAGCGGAATAAGCGTGTTCAGGCGCGCTACACGCAAGGCGGGCTCGAACTCAGCCTGCGGGTGGTTTCCGCGCAAGACGGCGCAATGGGCGAGACAGTGCGCGTGACAAACCCGGATACGGGATCGGTCCTCTATGCAACGGTGAGTGGCTACAGCCAGGTCGATATTGGCAGGTAAGGGCGGGAAATGAAGAAGCTCGTAGTTCTGATGGCGACCTGTGCGATGCTCGGTGGATGCGACAGGCTTTCGCGTGTTGGCGTGGCGCCCGATTTCAGCCCGATGGTGGTGGCGAAGCATGATGGCGAAATCGCGCGCCAGATATCGATCCCCATGCCTGTCGATGAGCCAGCCCCGCGCGCTTTTTCGTCGCTCTGGTCGCCGGGCAACAAGGAATTCTTCGTCGATGTGAGAGCAAAGCAGATCGGCGATATCGTGACTGTTCTGATTGATATTGATGACCGCGCCAAGCTCAATAATACGAGCCAGCGCAGCCGCGAGGCGTCGGAGGACGCATCGCTGCAGGCGCTTTTCGGACTTGAGGATATTGCGACGGATGCGGTCAACGAGCTTGAGCTGACCCCCGCCGTTCAGGGCTCAAGTCGCAGTCGTAGCCGGGGGAGTGGCGATATTGACCGCAAGGAACAGATCAGGCTCCGCATTGCGGCCGTCGTAATCGATGTCCTGCCGAATGGCAACCTCGCCATCTCCGGACGTCAGGAAGTTCTTGTGAATTATGAAATGCGGGATCTGCGCGTCGCAGGCGTGATCAGGCCTATGGATATCAATGCTGCAAACGAGATTGGCTACAAGGACATTGCCGAGGCCCGGATTGCCTATGGCGGGCGGGGCATGATCTCGGATGTGCAGCAGCCGCGCTATGGGCAGCAGGTCTATGACATTGTGATGCCTTGGTGAGGGGCGGGCTCGTGGCAGAAAAGTCGCAGGAAACGCAGGAAGTTGTCATCGTCAAAGTGCGGCGGCATGACCCGGAACTTGAAGGCGGACATACGGGGGTGTGGAAGCTCGCCTATGCTGACTTCGTGACGGCGATGATGGCGTTCTTTCTGCTTATGTGGCTTGTCAATGCGACAACGAAGGAGCAACGCGACGGCATCTCCAATTATTTCAATCCTGTTTCTGTTTCGACCGGTACGTCCGGCACCGACGGGCTTCTGGCCGGCCGCACGACCGACACGCAAGGCTCGCTCGACGCGCCGGACGGGGCAGGGCGTCTCGGCCATCCGATGACAGCCCCTCCTTATGTTTCAGCACTCGGGACCGAGAAGCGTATGCCGCAGGGCGCGCAGATGGAGCGGGGAACGAAGCCGAAGGATGAGGCGCGCGATCTGAGCGTTGCCCCCATGGCGCAGATCAGAACTGACCTCACTGCCACGCCCGAAGAAACCGCAGTCAGAACCTTTGATGATCCCTTTGGTGATCCCAACGAGGCGATTGCGCTCGACACTTATCAGGAACTGGTTACTCACCCGGATGCGCTTGAGAAACTTCTGTCGGAGCTTGAGGTTTCCCCCTTGCATGAAAGAGCTGGGCGCGGAGAGGATCTCGAAGCCCTGCGCATGGAGTTGCTTGCACAACTGACGCAGCTTCTGGAGGACAATGGCCTTACCGATAATGTGAGGCTCAATATCGACAAGGACGGGCTTCGCATCCAGATCACGGATGACAACAAGTTCTCGATGTTTCCGGTGGGTTCTGCCCGGCTGGAAAACGAGGCGGCGGAGATTGTCTCTGCGATCACGCAGGTAATCCGGGATATTCCGAACGGAATCATGATAACCGGCCATACGGATGCGCTTCCCTATCGCACGGCCGACGGTTATTCCAACTGGGAGCTTTCTGCTGATCGCGCAAATGCGGCACGGCGCGCACTTGTCGAAGGCGGTATGGCGCCCGACCGCATCCTGCGTGTCGAGGGGCATGGCGATCGCACACCGCTGATCGAGGAAGATGCGTTTGATGCCCGCAACCGGCGTATCACCATTCTTGTGCTTGCAAGCCAGGGATGAGAAGCGGCTCCAGCTGCAAAGGGTCTGAATCTTTATCCCTGCCTTAAACATGCGCTTCTAGCATTGCACCATATGGCGGCGTCACAGCTTGCCAAGCTGCATCCCAAGAAGGGCTCTGCTTCCTGTCCAGAATGACCGGGGACAACATGATGAAGCAAGGAGCTATCCATGAGTGTTTTGGGTGCAATGCGGGCCGGTGTCTCCGGACTTCAGGCGCAGTCGATGAAGTTCGGCGCACTCGCCGATAATATCTCGAACTCCAGCACCATCGGCTACAAGCGCGCCGATGTGCAGTTCACCACGATGGTGACGCAGGCGGCGACAGGCACCGAATATACATCGGGCGGCGTGCGCCCTGCGGTTCGCATGGATGTGTCGAGCGCGGGCAGCCTCATTACGTCATCCAGCACTACGGACCTTGCGATCGGCGGCGGCGGTTTCTTTGTCGTTGCAAATAATGCGGGCGGTGGCGCCGATACGACATATGCGCTGACGCGGGCGGGCTCCTTCGCCATTGACAAGAATGGCGACCTCGTGAACTCGGCAGGCTTTTATCTGCAGGGCTATGCGCTCAATTCTGATGGCACAACGACCATTCCGAATCCGTCGCAGGATTCCTTCGCCGACCTGCAAACGATCAATGTCGCGAGCCTCGGTTTTGCGGGTGCGCCGACCACAGTGGTTGATTTCGCCGCGAACCTGCCGATGCAGCTCACGGGCACGGGTACACCGGTGGCTCCGCTTCAGACTTCTGTCACCTATTACGATCCGCTCGGCAATGCGCGCCGTATGACGCTGGAGTGGCAACCGGATACTGCGGTGGAGAACCAGTGGACGCTCAACATTCTCGACTATGACGGCACGAGCATCGGCACTGTTGATTATGTCTTCAATGCCACGGGCGCGAATGCCGGTACGCCTGCTTCCATCGTCACTGCCCTGCCTTTTGCGGGTGGCGTTGCCTCTCTCACCACGGTCAATGGACAGTCCATTGATCTTCGTCTTGGCGAGGTCAACTCGCTCAATGGCGTGGTGCAGTTTGTGGGCGACTATTCGCCGAACCGTATCAACATTGACGGTGCTCAGGTGGGTGAGCTTCTGCGCGTTGACATTGGCGAAGACGGCATCGTGACGGCCGTGTTCAACAACGGTCAGCGGACGCCTGTTTACAAGATTCCGCTCGCCAATGTGACAAACCCGAACGGCCTCGTTTCGGAAGACGGCAACACATTCCGTCTCTCGCAGGAAGCGGGAACCATGCGCCTCTGGGATGCCGGCAAGGGGCCGGCGGGTGAGGTTATCTCCGGTGCGCTTGAAGCCTCCAACGTGGATATCGCCGAGGAATTGACTGAACTCATCCAGACGCAGCGTGCCTACTCCTCCAACGCCAAGATATTCCAGACCGGCGACGAGATGCTGCAGGAACTGACGAACCTGAAGCGCTGATAGCGAGTAGGGCTCAAGACCGAGGACAGGAAAGATGACCATTTCTCAGGCGATACAGTCCGCGATGAGCGGGCTTCAGGCGGCGCAAACACAGGCGGCCATCGTCAGCCAGAACATCGCCAATGCCCAGACGGAAGGGTATGTCCGCAAGGATGTGAATCTGGGAAATCGGATCGTCAATGGCGTCGGCATGGGTGTTGAGGTCCAGGGTATCAGCCGCAAGGTGGATGAATATCTGATCCGCGACATGCGTATTGCAGCCGCCAGTGTGGGGCGACAGGATGTGCTGTCTGCCTCGCTGACTGTCTTCACCGATCTGGTAGGCCAGCCGCAGGATGAGCGATCACTTGCCTCCGCGCTCGGCAAGCTTGACCGTGCGTTGCAGGAACTGGGTAATGCACCGGAAGATGCAACGCTGCAGAAGTCTGCCGTTGCGGCAGCAGAAGCCCTTATCTCGTCATTCCAGACCATTGATCGCGGCGTGCAGAAAGCGCGAGAGGATGCCGACTCCCAGATCGACTCCATCGTGCGCAACGTCAATTCATCACTCCATCGGATTGATGATTTGAACCGCCAGATTGCGGGTCAGGCAAGCGCGGGGATTGATACAAGCGATCTGCGGGACGAGCGTGACCGGCTGCTGGATTCTCTTGCGCGGGACCTGCCGATCAATGTCATCCAGTCCGGACACAATGTCGTGGTGATGACGAAAGGCGGCGTGACGCTGCTCGACAATGCGGTCCATGAACTCAGTTTCCAGACCTCTGCTATCATACCGGCCAATTCGGCCTATGTACCGCCGCCTGCTGCCTCACCGCTCTCGGGGCTGATGGTGGATGGTGTTGATATATCCTTTTCAAGCACCTATCCCGGCGCCATACGTGAGGGTACGCTGGCGGGATTGTTCGAGATCCGCGACAGCATTATGCCGCTGGTGCAAAAGCAAGCAGATGAGCTTGCCGCGCATGTTGCAGCAGCCTTTCAGGCTGCCGATGCAACGGTAACAGGCGCTCCCCCCGCAGATACCGGCCTCTTCACCGATAATGGCGGGCCGGTTGACCCGCTGGCCTATGTGCCGGGGCTTGCCGGGCGGCTTTCGGTGAACGGGCTTGTTGAGGCGAATGCCGCTCTCCTGCGGGATGGTGTTCACGCTACCGCAGCGGGGGCGGCGGGTGACCCGACGCAGATTCATGCCTTTCAGGCGATCTTCTCGCAGACTTTCAGCTTCGACCCCGGGGCGGGGCTTCAGACAGCCGCAAAGCTTGCGGAGTTTGCCGCCAGCGCCACCGCCGATATTCAGAAGGTCCGCAGCGAAGCCGACAGAGCCTATGTAGCACAGTCGCTTGTTCTTTCCGGCCTTTCCAATACGCGGCTCAATCGCGACGGCGTGAACATTGATGATGAAATGCAGAAAATGCTCTCGATTGAACGAAGCTATGCCGCAAGCGCGCAGGTGATTTCGATGGCGAATGCCATGCTGGATTCGCTTTTTGAGGCCATGAGATAGGGGTGAGATGCCATGAATGTTCGCAACGTATCCACGATGGGAATGGGGCTTCTCAGCAGGCAGTCCATAGCCGATACCCAGAAGCAGCTTCTCGTTCTTCAGCAGGAGCAGGCGACAGGCAAGCATTTCGACGTTGCGGGAAAGCTCGGGGCGCAGACGAGCCGGGATATTCTGCTCCGCGAAAGCTATAACGAGGCGCAGTCTTATCTCCTGAATAACAAGACGCTTTCCTCGCGCATTGAAGTGACACAGCACGCTTTCAGCAATCTGACGTCAAACGGCAACGATTTTATCACCAAGATTGTTGCCGCGCTGAATGGGGAAACTGCTGCCGGTTTCATGCCTTCTGCGGCGGCGGACCTTATCGAAAATATTGAAAGCGCGCTGAATGCCTCATTTGGCGGCCGCTCGCTTTTCGCCGGAACGGTGATTGACGTTCAGCCGCTTCAGCTTTCTCAGCTTACCCATCCGGTGACAGGATATTCGCCGATGGAAGTGATCAAGAATGTGATCGCGGCCAAACCGCCCGTAACGGATGCGGCGAGCCTTGCCGATCTCCTTTCCGGGCCGGATGGCATTGCCTCCGTCTTCGACAGCACGCACAGCAATGCGGATTATCGCTTCGATGCCACCTTCTACAATGGCAATGATCAGGACATCGCAGCGAAGATAGATGCATCGACAGACGTGCCGGGCGGGGCGCGCGCCAATGAGGAAGGTGTGCGGTTGATGCTCCGGGCGGCCTATACACTTGCAGCTATCGACCCTGACTCCATGCCTGCAGGCCAGTACAGACAGGTGCTCGATGCCGCCATGGCCGATATTCAGGCTGGCATGTTCAAGATCCAGCAGAAGCAGGCAATTCTCGGCCTGTCGGAACAGTCGATCGAGCGCACGAACGAACGGCACTCGCTGATGTCCGACCTGATGGCAAAGCAGATTACCGCGCTGGAACAGGTTGATCCCTATGAAACCGCGGTCCGGCTTTCCCATGTGATGACTCAGATCGAAAGCACCTTCTCGATCACCGCGCGCGTCAACAGGCTCAGCATTATCAATTTTCTCTGAAACTGAAATCCCGGTTTAAGGCCGGCGCCGGACTATGAACCGGTAAGGGAAAGGAAGTTGGTGCCATGGATCTGATGGGGATACCTCTTTTCGGTGTCGCAAGTGACCGGATGTCCTATCTGGCGATGCGGCATGAGGTGATCGCCGAGAATGTCGCCAATGCCAACACGCCGAAGTTTGTGGCGCGCGACCTGAAGCCCTTTTCCGAGGAACTGAAAAATGCCGTCGTGACAATGGAGCGCACAAGGCCCGGCCATCTGCCCATTTCCTCCACGGCGGGGGGCAAGCTGCGGATGGATGGCAAGAGCCAGACCTGGGAACTCGTGCCGTCGGGCAATGGCGTTTCGCTTGAGCAGGAAATGCTCAAGGCGTCCGACACGGTGACGTCCTATGCGCTGGTGTCGAACATCTACAAGTCGAATGTGAATCTTCTGAGCCAGGCCGTCAGCGGGCCGAGATAACGGGAAGTCATAATGAGTGATCCACTGACAGCGGCAATGGCGATAGCCAGCACTGGCCTCCAGGCACAGAGCACGCGAATGCGCGTGGTGTCCGAAAACGTCGCCAATGCCAATTCCACTTCTGATGTACCGGGCGGTGATCCTTATCGTCGCAAGACGGTAACATTCGATGCCGAGCTTGACCGCGCTATCGGTGCGTCGATGGTGAAGGTGAAGGCCATTGGCGTGGACAAGTCAGATTTCAGGATGAACTATGATCCGAGCCATCCGGCGGCAGATGCGGCAGGCTATGTGAAGTTGCCGAATGTCTCGGCACTTATCGAAATGGCTGATCTGCGCGAAGCCACACGCTCCTATGAGGCCAATCTCAACATTATCGAACAGGCGCGCACCATGATGATGCGCACCACCGATCTCATTCGCCGTAACTGAGGTAGATGACAATGCTTGACGGCGCGGCGGCAATTGGCCGGGTTGCGAAACTTTACGAGGAAGCAAAGGCCTTCGGCGTAGGCGTATCGAACGGCTCGCAGGCAATCCTGAAGCCAAGCGAGGCAGATGCGGCGGAGTTTGGCAGCTTCGTAAAGGGGCTGGTGACGGACTCCGTAAACGTGTTGCGCCGGAGTGAGGCAGTGTCCGTGGCGGGGGCGCAGGGCAAAGCAAGCGCGCAGCAGGTGGTGGAAGGCGTGATGGCCGCGGAAGTGACGCTGCAGTCAGCTGTCGCTATTCGTGACAAGCTGGTGAGTGCCTATCAGGAAATCATGCGGATGCCGGTCTGAGGCTTGAGTGATGAACGAAGCAGATGCAATTGATCTTGTTCGGGATGGTGTGTGGACCGCGTTTCTCGTCACCTCGCCCATGCTTGCGGTTGGCATGATTGTAGGCATTTCCATTGCGCTTCTGCAGGCGCTGACGCAGGTGCAGGAAATGACGCTGACTTTTGTGCCGAAGATCGGTGCCATTCTTCTCGTTGCCGTTATATCCGCGCCCTTCATTTATCAGGGCCTCTCGCATTTCACCTTCTCGCTCTATGACCGCATAGCTACAGGGTTCTAGGAGGACGGGTATGTCTGTCGTTTACACGCATGCAACGCTTGATCGGCCGGGGCCAATGGCCTCTGACGTTCGCGTGCGTGGGAATACGGAGAAGGTATCTGCAGGCGAGTTTGGTTTTTCTGATTTTCTTGATGTCATCAATCCGCTCCAGCACATTCCCATTGTATCGTCGATTTATCGGGAGCTGACGGGAGACGAGCTTGGTG
>NZ_JBATWS010000244.1:0-1969 GCF_049672805.1 Parvibaculum sp. | reverse complement strand
GCCGACGTTGGAGCGGCCCGCAAAGGCAACTTCCGTCAGCCGCGTATGCGGCAGGCCGCGCATATCGACCACGCCTCTGAGGAAGACGCAGGGCTGGGAGAAGAGCCACCTTCCGGCTTCTTCATCCGGCGTATCGGGCGAGCTTTCCTCTCCCTGCGCTTCACTCATCGCTCAGGACTTCCGCTTGTTGCTGCCGAGCTTGTTGAGGCCGAGATTGTTGAAAATCTCGATGGGCACGCCCTGCCGCTTCATGATGACGCCCTGCTGGATCACCGATAGCGTGTTGTTCCACGCCCAGTAGATCACGAGGCCCGCCGGGAAGCTTGCCAGCATGAAGGTGAAGATCACCGGCATCCAGGTGAAGATCTGCGCCTGAATGGGGTCAGCCGGAAGCGGATTCATGCGCTGCTGCACGAACATGGTGAAGCCCATGATGAGCGGCCAGATGCCGATCATGAGGAAAGAGGGCGGGTCCCACGGAATGAGGCCGAAGAGATTGAACAGCGTCGTCGGATCCGGCGCCGAAAGGTCATTGATCCAGCCAAAGAAAGGCGCGTGGCGCATTTCAATGGTAACGAACAGCACCTTGTAGAGAGCGAAGAAAACCGGAATCTGGATCAGCACCGGCAGGCAGCCCGCAAGCGGGTTCACCTTTTCCTTCCGGTAAAGCTCCATGATTTCCTGCTGCTGCTTCATCTTGTCTTCAGCAAAGCGCTCGCGGATCTTTTCCATCTCCGGCTGCAGCTTCTTCATCTTGCTCATCGCCACATAGGACTTGTTGGCAAGCGGATAGAAGACGAGCTTGATGAGAACGGTGATGATGAGAATGGCAATGCCGAAATTGCCGACATGCTGCGCAATGAAATGAAGCGCGGAGAACATGGGCTGCGTCAGGAACCAGAACCAGCCCCAGTCGATCAGCAGGTTGAACTTGTAGATGCCTGCTTCGTGATAGGTGTCGATGACGGAAGAAACCTTGGCACCCGCAAAGAGAAGGTTTTGGATCTCGATGCTGGCGCCCGGCGCCACTTCACGCGCGCCATAGCGGAAATCCGCCTGGAAATGTTCGACTGAGGGATCGGGATGTGCGCTGAAATTGGCAACGAAGTTCTCGCCCTTCTGGGGCACGAGCGCAGTCGCCCAGTATTTGTCGGTGATGCCGAGCCAGCCATCCGTATCCGTCACCTTCACGGGGCCGTCATCAGCGGCATCCTCATAGGAAACGGCGACTTCGCCCACGCTCGGGAACTCGCCGATAAAGCCTTCATGCAGAATGAAGAAAGACGAGCCTTCGGGGCTGCCCGTGCGCGAGATGAGACCGTAAGGGTAGAGCGTCACGTTTGCAGCGCCCTGGTTCTCGATGCGGTCGGTGACGGTGAAGAGATAATTCTCATCGACCGCAATGGTGCGCAGGAAGACAAGGCCCTGACCATTGTTCCAGCGCAGCGTAACAGGAGACTGCGGCGTCAGTTCTGCGCCTTCCTCCGCCTGCCACACGGTCTTTGAATCAGGAACCTTCACGCCGGAGCCGGGTGCCGGAATGAAGCCGAACTCGGCGAAATAGGGCGTCCGCGTTCCGGCAGGCGCGAGCAGCGCAACTTCGGCACTGTCCGGTTCATAGGTCACGCGGTAGTTGCGGAGTTTCAGATCATCAAAGCGCGCCCCGCGCAGCGAGAGCGATCCGTCAAGTTGTTCGGAGCGGATGGCGACGCGCGGGTTCGCGCCAAGAGCATCTTCGCGTGCAAGCATGCTGCTGGCGGCATCGGCGGGCAGGGTGCCCGGCTCATCAACGCTCGGCAGCCTTGCCTCGCCGGGGGCATCGGTGCCCTGCGTCCCGGTGGTTTCGCCGCTGGCGGCGGCAATCGCTTCCTGTCGTGCGCGCTCGGCTTCGAGCTGCGGTTCGATGACGAAATATTGCCACCCGACGAAAACGACCACCGAGAGGAAGATGGCGAGGATGAAATTGCGG
>NZ_JBATWS010000243.1:0-2165 GCF_049672805.1 Parvibaculum sp. | reverse complement strand
GCCCTTAACACGTCCCATTTGCTGCTCCCTGCCCTGCGGTTATGATTTGTTTCGATCATTCTGCCGTGCCGCACCGTCCGGGCAAAGCGGGAAAGAGCCGCACCCCTTCCACGCCACTGCATGACGTGCGCACCGCGCAATCCGTGGTATAGAGCGGCCGCGACGACAAGCGACCCGCCCGAAAGGGCGGAACGGATAAGGAGAGACTATGGCCATCGCCCTCAAGATCACCTTCGAAACCTCGCAGGCCGATCACATTCTGACGCAGCTCCGCGCCTATAAGGAGCGCGAGTTTGACCGCAACCCGCCACGCGGCTTTCTCGGCGCGGAAATCTCGACCGAAGATGACAAGGTGATCTTTCGCAGCGACTGGGAAGATGACGAGGCGCTGGAAAACACGCGCGACAGCGCCCCGTTTGAAGCCTGCCTCGATCTCTGCGAGATTCACGCGGATGATCGCAAGGACGAGAAGATCGAACTCTGACCATCATGGCATATCCCCCCTCCTACTATGCCGCCACCGCGAATGACGCTCCGCCGCCTGCTCCGCTGCAGGGAGATATAACGGCGGATGTCTGCATTGTAGGAGCAGGCTATACGGGGCTTTCTGCCGCGCTTCATCTTGCAGAACGCGGCTATCGCGTTGTGGTGCTGGAAGCAGAGCGCATCGGCTGGGGCGCATCGGGCCGCAATGGCGGCCAGCTTGGCATCGGCCAGCGGAAGGATCAGCGGTCTCTCGAAGAACGCCTTGGCCGCGACTGGGCACATCGACTCTGGGAACTTGGCGTCGAGAGCAATGCACTCGTCAAGGAACTGATCGCCCGTCACAATATTCAGTGCGACCTGAAGCCCGGCCTTCTCCATGCCGCGTGGAAGAAGGGTGATGCGGAATGGTTCCGCAGCGAAGTCGATCACATGGCGTCAGAATATGGCTACACGGCGATGCGCTATGTCCCGCGCGAAGAAATGCGCGAGATGGTTGCAACCGATTGCTATCACGGCGGCATACTCGATGAGGATGGCGCTCATCTCCATCCGCTGAACTATGCGCTGGGTCTTGCCCGCGCAGCCCGCGCGGCAGGTGTGGTGATCCACGAAGAAAGCCGCGTCACGGAGATTTCCCGCACCGACCCTGCCCTTGTCAAAACGGCAAAGGGCACGGTGAAGGCATCGCACGTCATCCTCGCCTGCAATGCCTATCTCGGTATGCTGGAGCCGCGTGTGGCGGGCATGATCATGCCGATCAACAATTTCATCCTCGCAACAGAGCCGCTGGGCGATGACGCGCGGAAACTCATCCGCGATGATGTGTGCATTCAGGATACGAAATTCGTCATCGACTATTACCGCCTCTCGGCAGATGGCCGCCTGCTCTTTGGGGGTGGTGAAAGCTACTCACCAAATCTGCCGAAAGACCTCGCCGCTTTCGTGCGCAAGCCCATGCTGCGTGTTGTCCCGCAGTTGGAAAACAGGCGCATCGACTATGCCTGGTCTGGCGCCGTCGCTATCACGCTGAAGCGCATGCCGCATTTCGGCCGCCTTGAACCCAACATTGTCTTTGCGCATGGCTATTCCGGGCAGGGCATCAACATCGCGACGCTTGGCGGCAAGCTTGTCGCGGAAGCAGTGGCCGGACAGGCCGAACGCTTCGACATCATGGCAAAGCTAAAGACGCCGCGCTTTCCGGGCGGCACATGGCTGCGCTATCCCGGCCTTGTGGCAGGCATGGTGTTTTACGCGATGAAGGATCGGCTGCCCTGAACGCGGCGGCGAGCTGTCAGATATTCCCGCCGTTCTCACCCTCGCCCTGGATCATCTGATCCATCGCATGGGCAGGCTTGTCGCACCCCGCGCAACCGACAATCTTTGCGGGCACGCCGACAGCGGTGCAATGCGGCGGCACATTCTGCAGAACCACGCTGCCCGCACCAACTCGGCTATATTCACCGACCTCAATATTGCCGAGCACTTTGGCCCCGACCGAAATCAGGACACCGCGCCTTATCTTCGGATGGCGGTCGCCCTGCTCCTTGCCCGTGCCGCCAAGCGTCACACCGTGAAGCATGGAGACATCATCTTCCACCACCGCCGTCTCGCCGATCACGATGCCGGTTGCATGGTCAATGAAGACGCTCCGCCCGATCCGTGCGGCCGGGTGAATATCA
>NZ_JBATWS010000242.1:0-2045 GCF_049672805.1 Parvibaculum sp. | reverse complement strand
GCGGCGATCTTGGCGACGGCAGCATCGGCGGCGCCTGTGAAAGCAGCGTCGCCCCAGGCACGCACCATGCGCGCGCCGAAAATCAGCGCCTCTATCTCATCTTCCGTGAACATCAGCGGCGGAAGCTCATAGCCGGAGCGCAGCACATAGCCGAGGCCCGCCTCCCCCTCTATCGGCACGCGGCTCGCCTGAAGATCGGCAATGTCGCGATAGATGGTACGGACAGAAACCTCGAGATGGCTCGCCAGTTCCTGCGCCGTGACGACGCGCTTTGCCCGGCGGAGATATTCAATGATGTCGAAGAGACGGTTGGCGCGGCGCATGGCCTTCTCCGGCAAATCGCGGGGGCTCGATCACTGCTGACGGCACGTTGTCAGTAGCATGTCAGTATAGAGGAAAGGGCCAACAGGAGGAGGCTTTTCCATGATCCGTCTTCATATTTTTCCCGATGCGCTGAAAGGCACGCCCAATCCGAGCCAGTTCTGCGTGAAGCTTGAGGCGGTCTTTCGACTTGCCGGTGTTCCCTATGAGATCTGCCCGGAGATGAACCCTGCGACCGGACCGAAGGGCAAGCTCCCCTTCATCGAGTTCGAGGGCGAGCGGGTCGGCGACTCGGCGCTCATCCTCGATTATCTGAAGGAGAAGATCGGGCTTGATCTGGATGATGGCCTCACCTCATCGGAACGCGCGCTCTCCCATATGATCGAGCGACGGGTGGAGGAGCGGCTTTACTGGGTGATCGTCCATAGCCGCTGGATCGATAACTGGATGCAGACGAAAGCGGCGATCTTTGGCAACACGCTTTTTTTCCGCTCTCCTATTTCATTCCGAATGCGGCACGCAAAAGCATCCGCCGCGCGCTTGTCGGGCACGGGCTCGGGCGGCATACGAGAGAGGAAATATATCAGTTCGGCGCGAGTGATCTTGCGGCCCTGTCAGTGCTGCTCGGTGACAAGCCGTTCTTCTTCGGCGAGACGCCGCGGCTTGCAGATGTGACGGTTTATTCCGCGCTCGTGAACATTATCGGACCGGATATTTGTAGTCCGTTGCGCGATACCGCTCTCTCGCACGAAAACCTCGTGAGCCATACGGAGCGGATGGGCGAGATCTTCGCTGCGCGGCGCCCGCGCACCAGACTCGTTCTGACGCGCGCGGCGTGATCTTCAGAGACGCTCTTTACTTACCGTGGTGACCATCACCTGCATGGGTGCCGGTCCATGAAGGCGGGTCGGAAGCAGGAAAGCTGTCTTCGATGGTTTCATCGACGAGACATTCCTCTTCTACCCGCGCCTCTTCTGCCTCTTCGGCGAGACGCTCCGCGCGTTTCGCGTCAGCCTCGGCAGACGCATTGCCATCCGTCCAGGCGGGCGGATCGCTGGCGGGGAAGGATTCCTTCAATGCTTCCGTGACCTTACCTTGAGGGACGGAAGCGCCTTTCTTCTTGTCAGCCACGTTGTATCTCCCGTTGCTACAACAAGAGAAACGATCAAAGGCGAGCTTCGTTCCTTCTGACAGGGGCGGCGGGCGAGCGGCACAACTGCGCGGCTAGTGGGCTTCGTCCCAGTTCTTTGCAGCACGCGCATCCACATCAAGCGGCACGGAAAGCGTGGCCGCAGGCTCCGCCGCAGCAGACATGATCGCGGCGACTTCCTTGCAGGTCTTTTCTGCCTGTGCTTCCGGTGCTTCAAAGATCAGCTCGTCATGCACTTGCAGCAACATGCGTGCATCAAGCCCGGCTCGCGCGAGTGCACCCGGCATACGGATCATGGCGCGGCGGATGATGTCCGCTGCCGAACCCTGAATGGGCGCATTGATGGCGGCGCGCTCCATGAAGCTTTTTTCCGCCGGGTTCTTCGAATTGATGGCAGGCAGATGGATGCGGCGGCCAAAGACGGTTTCGACGTAGCCGTTCTTGTGCGCGAAATCCTTTGTCTCTTCCATATAGGTGCGGATGCCGGGGAAGCGCTTGAAATAGCGTTCGATATATTCGCCCGCCTCACCCCGCGAAATACCGAGCTGGTTTGCAAGGCCGAAGGCGGAGATGC
>NZ_JBATWS010000241.1:0-4745 GCF_049672805.1 Parvibaculum sp. | reverse complement strand
GCACTACGGCGACCGTCTGCGGATATTCATTCTTCAGATAGCTCGCGAGAACGGCTTCGTTCACATTGCCGAGCTTTTCCCACATGGTGCGACCGGCAGGGCCACGAATTTCATCCATGACCGCGTTGACGCGATCTTCGGGGAGGAAGCGGAGCAGGAGGCGCTCGGTTGACTCGTAGGAACCAACAAGCGCGCCGGTGCCGGAGACTTTCGAGGCAAATTCGACAAGCAGCTTCTCGACAGTGCCGGCCTGAATGGTGCCGAGAGAGGACATGATCTGGGACATTTCCCTGATCTCGTCTTCATCCAGCATTTCCCACAGAGGGGCGGCATCATCCGCGCCAAGCGCGAGCATGAAGATGGCCGCCTTTTGCGGGCCGGTCAGGGCCTTGTCGTCTTTGATTTTGGGTGCGGTTGCCACGGGTCAGATTCCTCAAGCCGTCTCGTGCAGCCAGCTGCGGAGAATGGAAATGGATTCGTCGGGGTGGTTGGTCACAAGTTCACCGATCTTGCGAACCGAAGACTGCTTCACCTTGCCCGCGACCTGCGCAATGTCGATCAGCATTTCTTCATTGAGTGTGTCGGGAGAGGGCAGGGCGCCTGCGACAGCGTCGTCACCTTCAGGGCTGCCGATCGCCAGTGCGGGCGTTGCCCCCGGCAGGGCAGTACCCGCTGCGGCGCCACCGGCAAGGCCCGGCGCGATGCGCGCAAGGAAGGGACGAACCAGGAAGAAGAGGCCGATGAGCAGCAGCACGCCGATGACTGCCAGTTCGGCAATCCGGGTGAGGTCGAGTGAGGCAAGGTTGAGGCCGTTTTCTTCGACGGGCGCTTCAGCCGTACCGAAATCGGCTTCTTCAGTCGGCGCGAATTGCAGGTTCACAACTTCAACCTGATCGCCGCGCTCTTCATTATAGCCGATGGCGCTTCTCACCAGCGCCTGAAGCTTGGAAAGCTCTTCTTCCGAGCGCGGCGTGTAGATCATCGTGCCATCTTCGCCGCGCGTATAGGCGCCATCGACGAGAACCGCAACGGACAGGCGCTTCACGCGGCCCGGTTCCATCACTTCGGTCTTGGTGGTGCGGGAGATTTCGTAGTTGATCGTTTCTTCAAGGCGGTTTGCAGCCTGGCGCGAGCCGGTTTCGGCGTTATCGCTGCCGAGATTGGCGTTGGGCAGGTTGTTGCCAACCGTGACACCTTCATTGCGCACACCGTCGGTGCTTGTGGAGGTGTCTTCGATGGTCTGTGTCGAGCGCGCGACCTGGCTTGTCGGATCAAACAGATCAGATGTCTGCGTGACGCGGTTATAATCCATCTCCGCAGCCACCTCGACGCGCGCCTTTTCCGGCCCGACGACGCGCTGAAGAATGTTTTCCAGATGCGTGCGCAGGCGGTTTTCATAATTGGTGCGGCGCTCATCAACCGTGCTGGTCAGCATGGACTGAGAGTCGTCGCCAGCGCCGCTTGCGAGCAATGTACCGCGCTCATCAACGATAGAGACACGGTTCGGCGTGAGGCCATCGACAGCGGAGGAGACGAGATACTGGATCGCCTTTACCTGCTGCGTCGCCAGCGTGCCGCGCGACAGCTTCATTACGATTGAGGCGCTGGGTTCGCGCTTGTCGCGGGAGAAAAGCTCGCGCTCGGGCAGAACGAGGTGAACACGCGCCGCCTCGATACCGTCAATTGAACGGATGGTGCGGGCAAGCTCGCCTTCCAGCGCGCGCAGATGATTGATGTTCTGGACGAAGCTCGTGGTGCCGAGCGCGTCTGCATTGTCGAAGATTTCATAGCCGACAGTGCCGCCAGCAGGCAGGCCCTTTTCGGCGAGAGACATGCGCACACGCAGCACTTTCGACTGCGGCACATAGATCATGCTGCCATCGCCGCGCAGCTCGTAAGGAATTTTGGCGGCGTCGAGTTCCGCGAGCACTTTCGCTGCGTCATCCACACCGACTTCGGAGAAAAGCAGGGCTTTGGGCTCGCCGCCCATGCGCAGCGCTATGAAGCCGAAAAAGCCGAGCAGCGTGACAGCGACAAACGCCAGTGCTGCAAGCCGGACAGTGCCAAGAGACTTCAGAAATTCGGAAAGACCGCCCACGAACCCACCTCATCTTGCCAAGGCACAAGCATGGATCCGCTTCTGGATCGCCGCCTGACCCGACAGGAGGGAAGGTGCAATTTCTTTGCTCCCCTGACCTTCGATCCCATTGCCCGATCGAAGCTCCCCTTGCCGCTAGGCAGAAATTACCGTGTGCAGGCTAAACAGATACTTAACGCACACGGCAATTTTTGCCGGGTAGGGGCGAGAGCAAAGGAAAACGCCGGCGGAGGGAGGCTCCGCCGGCGTTCGCTGGACAGTAAGTACGCAGATACTCTTCTATCTCACTGCCTGTATTGCTGGACGCGCGTTGCGCGCAGGCCAGCGAGCCCGTGACGTTCGATGGAGCGCTGCCAGCTCAGAAATTCTTCTACCGTCAGCGTGTAGCGGCGGCAGGCATCATCAAGACTGATAAGTCCTCCCCGCACGGCGGCTACGACTTCGGCCTTGCGCCGGATGACCCAGCGCTTGGTGTCTGGCGGGGGCAGGTCAGCAACTGTGAGCGGGCTCCCGTCGGGGCCGATCACATAGTTGACCTTTGTGGTCTGGTGCTCACTCATCAAACTTTGGTCTCCGTGCTCATCGCTTATCCGTGAGCTTAAGGACGCGGCTTTAAAAAACGGCTAAGTGCCTTGGTAAAAATTCTCGAAAATCAAGGGCTTAACCGTTTCATTGCGGGACGAATGGAGAGGTTTCAACTCGCTTCCGGCTGTTTCACGGAGATGATCTGCGAATAGCGGATCTGCGCTCCGTTAACGGTCAGCATCGGATCGGTGGTGCTCATGTCGATGGCCGTCACGATCCCGGATGTCCGCGTATCGACGGCGACCGGATTGCCGTTGGCGGCATTGGCGGTCACTTTCAGGAAGTAGGTGCCGTCCGGCAGGCTGTTGCCCTTGCTGTCCTTGCCGTCCCAGGTGAACTGGTGGGAGCCCTTGGCGGCGTCCATTTTCTCCGAATAGACCGTCGCCCCGTCCGAATTGATGATCTGGAGCACTGTGTCCGGCGCATCAGCGGCGGTGGCGAAGCTCCATTTGGCCTGACCATTCTCCAGCAAGGCGCCCGTGCCTGAGCCGGTAACAGATTTGCCGAGCAGGGAAACGGCATTGTTCGCGTTCTGGATCGAATAGGCCGTTATCAGCGTTTCGAGATTGCGGTTCGTCTGGATCGACTGCTCGACGCCCGACATCTGCACGAGCTGCTGCGTGAACTGGTCGGAGCTCATCGGATTGGTCGGGTCCTGATGCATGAGCTGGGTCGTCAGCAGCTTCAAGAACGTGTCGAAATTGCCCGCCAGCGCCGCGGCGGCGTTGGATGACTTGCTGCCCATTGTGGCGGCCTGAACGGCGGCCGATGCGGATGCGATGTCCATTGCGACTGCCTTTCCTGTCAGATGCGGATATCAACGCCGCCATTCACGGCAAGGTTGACGTTGTAGATGGGCAGGGCGGGGGCTTCGTCTTCCTCGGCACCCATGCCGGGAGTGCTGCTTTCGCTGCCTGCGAGCTGCTGGCGGGAAGTGTCGCCGCTCTGGTCTTTCAGCGAGAAGTTCAGGCTGTCGCTGTCGGCCTGAAGGCCTGCATTGTTGAGCGCCTGCTGAAGGGCGCGTGCATCGCGCTGCAGGAGATCAAGCGTTTCAGGCCGCTCGACCGACATATGAGCGACGACATGGCCGTCCTTGCGGATTTCCATGCGGACATCAATGCGGCCCATTTCCGGCGGGTCGAGACGGATTTCGAAGCGGCTCATGCCCTTTTGGAGATTGCGCGCCATCTGAAGGGCGAGGGTGGCGGCGGGCACCTGTGTCGGCTGGCTCTGGCCCGGCAGCGTGCCGATGCGGACGGTTGCCGCCGCGCTGGTGGTTGAGGACACGGTTTGAACGGGTGCCGTCAGCGGATCACCGTTGCGGGTGGCGGTGCTGTTTTCGAGTGCGGTCATAAAGAAGGGCTGGGGTGCCGCTGCGGGTTGCGGGTTTGTTGCCTGCGGCTGTACGGGTTTCGCTGCATCTGCTGCGGGCCTTGCCTCCGCCTTCTTGTCGGCAAGCTGTTCAGCCGCTTCCTGGCCAAGTCCCTTTGCGGGCTTTGACGCGTTGGCGAGTGTCGCTTCGGGCGTCTCCGTCTCCCCCTGATCGGGGAGCGCATCCGCCGGGTTTGTTGCGGCGGGCTGAAGGTTCTTTTCACCGCCTGCAATCTGCGCGCTGGCCTGTGCTTTCATGGCGGTTCTGTCGGCGTCGCTCATCTGCGGTGCGGCTGGTGCTGCCTGCAGCGGCTGCTTGTTTGCTTCCTGCTGTGCTGCGTCTTCCTCCGGCGCGGCGGTCATCTCACCCGGGACCACGCTTTCGCTGGCGTCGTCATTCGTTTCTGTATCAGTCACCATCGGCATTTCGGGCGCGGCGGCGACCGGCATTTCCTGCGGGCCTGCCGCGAGTTCGCCTTCCGACGTTTCGGGGATGGCATCGCCGGTTTCGATGCCGACAGCGGTGTTCTCGGGCGCGGCTTCGGCTTCGGTCGGCGCTTCCGCCTCGACGACAAGGGCGAGCGCATCACCCTTTTCGGTGGCAAGGGCTGGACCATTCACCGGCGTTTCGCGGGCGTCGTTCCTGTTCTCGGTCTTCCTGTTGCGCCCGTCACGCGCCTCGCGGGTATCT
>NZ_JBATWS010000240.1:0-4201 GCF_049672805.1 Parvibaculum sp. | reverse complement strand
CCGTTGTGGGGCAGGCGGCACTCGGCATCTGGACATTGCTCTGGGTGGTGCCGATTGCACTTGGCGCATTGCATCAGGCGGGCGCGATGATCGTCTTCGCCATCGCTCTCTGGCATGCGCACCATCTCGCGCGGTAGCGCGAGCATATTCTCGCAAAAGAAAAAGGCGTCATCCCGAAACTGGAATGACGCCTTTTCTTGTTCTCTGCCGAAAGTGTTATGCGCGCAGCGCCTGATCGAGATCGGCGATGATGTCGTCTGCATCCTCAAGGCCGACCGAGATGCGCACCACATCCGGGCCAGCGCCTGCGAGCGTCTGCTGCTCATCGGTGAGCTGGCGATGCGTGGTCGATGAGGGATGGATGATGAGGCTGCGCGTGTCGCCCACATTGGCGAGATGGCTCAGAAGCTCCACCTTGCTCACGAGCTTGACGCCTGCCTCATAGCCATCCTTCAGGCCGAAGGTGAAAACGGCGCCTGCGCCCTTGGGGGCGTATTTCTTCATCAGGGCGTGAGAAGGATCATCTTCGAGGCCCGCGTAGGAAACCCAGGATACTTTCGGGTGGTCCTTGAGGAACTTCGCCACCTTCAGCGCATTCTCGCAATGGCGCTGCATGCGCAGGTGAAGCGTCTCGATGCCGGTGATGATCATGAACGCATTGAAGGGCGAAATGGCAGGGCCGAGGTCGCGCAGGCCGAGCACGCGGCAGGCAATGGCGAAGGCGATGGCGCCGAATGTCTCGTGGATTTTCAGCCCGTGATAGCTGTCGCAAGGTTCGGTCAGGGTGGGGAACTTGCCCGATTTTGACCAGTCGAACTTACCGCCATCAACAATGATGCCGCCCATCGAATTGCCATGGCCGCCGAGGAATTTTGTCGCCGAATGGAGAACGATATCCGCGCCATGTTCGATAGGGCGGCAGAGATAGGGCGATGCGAGCGTGTTGTCCACGATGAGCGGGATGCCCGCTTCATGTGCGATTTTCGCGATGGCTTCGATATCGGTGATGAGGCCGCCCGGATTGGCGACACTTTCGATGAAGACGGCTTTCGTTTTCGGGCCGATGGCAGCCTTGATCGTTGCCGGGTCGGTCACGTCTGCCCAATCGACTTCCCAACCGAACTTCTTGAAGGCATGGCCGAACTGGTTGATCGAGCCGCCATAGAGCTGGCGGGCTGCCACAAAGCGGTCGCCCGGCGAGAGCAGCGTGTGGAAGGTGAGCATTTGCGCGGCGTGGCCGGAGGCAACGGCAAGCGCGGCGGCACCGCCTTCAAGGGCTGCGACGCGCTCTTCCAGCACGGCGGTCGTGGGGTTGGTGATGCGGGTATAGATATTGCCGAAGGCCTGAAGGCCGAAAAGCGAAGCGGCATGGTCCACATCGTCAAAGACGAAGGATGTCGTCTGATAGATCGGCGTCACCCGCGCCTTGGTGGTGGGGTCGGGCTGCGCGCCTGCGTGAATGGCGAGCGTGGCAAATTTGCGGTCGGTCATTTCCTGCCTCTTTCGGTCCTGCGTGTTGTTGCTGCTCCGGGCGGGCCGGAGTCACATAATTTCAATTCTGCTTGTCAGTATCCTGATCTTTGCGGCGCGGGGCATGGAGAAAAATGTCACAGGCCCCGGTTTCGTATCTCGACTTTCGGACAGCGGTCCATCACGACCCTTAGCCCAGCGGCACGCGCACGCGCGGCGGCGGGCTCGTTCACGACACCTTGCTGCATCCAGACATATTTCGCACCAATGGCAATGGCTTCGTCCGAGATGCCGCCTGCCGCTTCCGAATTTCGGAAAATATCGACCATGTCGATTTTTTCAGGAATGTCGCCAAGTGACGCATAGACTGTCTCGCCATTGAGCTGCTTTCCCGCAAGGCCCGGATTGACCGGGATCACGCGATAGCCTTTTGACTGGAGAAAGAGCATCACTTCATGGCTGTCGCGGTCGGGATTGGCGCTTGCGCCGACCAGCGCCACAGTTTTCGTGTTTTTCAGAATATGCTCGATATCGTCGGCTTCGCCCTTCATCAGCAGTGCTCCCATTTCGGCTCGCGTTTTTCGATGAAGGCGTTGATGCCTTCTTCCGCGTCGCGGGCGAGCATGTTGGTCACCATCACTTCACTCGCATAGAGATAGGCCTCGGCAAGCGGCTTTTCGAGCTGTTCGTAAAATGCCTTCTTGCCGATGGCGACGGTGAGGGCAGATTTGGAGGCGATCAGCTCAGCAAGTTGCATCACCGCCGCATCAAGCGCGTCATGCGGGACGACGCGGTTCACAAGGCCGAACTCTGCCGCGCGCTCTGCGTCGATCATCTCGCCCGTCAGCAGCATTTCCATCGCGTGCTTGCGAGACACATTGCGGGAGAGGGCGACCATCGGCGTTGAACAGAAAAGCCCGATATTGACGCCGGGCGTCGCGAACTTCGCGCCTTCGACGGCAATGGCGAGATCGCAGCTTGCAACAAGCTGACAGCCTGCTGCCGTTGCAATGCCGTGAATACGCGCGATGACGGGTTTCGGGCAATTCACGATGGCCTGCATGAGTGTGCTGCATTGCTGCATGGTCTGCTCGAAGAAGGCGCGGCCGCGATCTGCTTCCGCGCGCGCCGCCGTCAGTTCCTTCAGGTCATGGCCTGCGCAGAAAGCGGGGCCGTTCCCCGCCAGCACCACGACATGCACGGACGGATCCGTACCAATCGCCTCGATCTCTCGGGTGAGAGCAAGCATGAGGTCGGTGGAGAGGCTGTTGCGCTGTTTTGGCCGGTTGAGCGTCAGCCATGCCACGCCGCCAGCATCCTCACGGAGAAGGACAGGCTCTGCCTCTGCCGATTTTGCGATTGGCTCACTCATGGCGCTCTCCTCTTTATTATTGGAGGTGAGCATAGCCGGGTGGCGGGGCGGTGTCAGGTAGGGAGAAGGGGCCGCCTATTTCGTCGAAATCCGGTAAAGCACATGGCGGCGCATGGGGTGGCCTTCCGGCACGCGGGGGTGTTCGAAATCGCCTTGTTCGTCGCGTGTCATGCCAATGCGGCGCATCACGGCCTGCGAGCGCGCATTGGCGGGGATGGTGAAAGAGACAATCTCGGAAAGACCGAGCGGGCCGAAGCCATGCGCAAGTGCCGCCCGCGCCGCCTCGGAGGCATAGCCCGCACCCCAATATTGCGGGGCGAGCCGCCAGCCAATTTCAACGGCAGGCGTGAAGGGCGCCTCGAAGCTCACATGAAGCAGCCCCGCAAAGCCGATGAAAGGCGCCACATCCGGCACTTCCAGCGCCCAGAAACCGAAACCGTGTGTGTCGATATGCGCCTTGAGGCGCTGCGCCACGGCATCACTTTCCGCGCGTGTGAGCGTTGAGGGGAAGTGCTCCATCACTTTCGGGTCTGCCGACATGGCGGCGAAGGGGATGAAGTCATCTTCTCGCCAGGGGCGAAGGATGAGCCGGTCCGTGCGGAGCGTGGTCATGGGGCATCCAAAGAAGAAAGCTGAATGGCCCGCCGATGCTGACCGGCGGGCCATGAAGATCGTATCAGAAAGTCGAGCGCGCCACAGCGGCCCAGTCGCGCGTCGTGCCCGGCTTGCGGTCGGACTGCATGCCGATCATCCAGTTCGGATATTGGGGCGTGATCGCGCTTGCCGCATCAATGGCGGCAAGGTCTTCCGCATCGAGCGCAACATTGACCGAGCCGAGATTGTCCTGCAATTGCGCTTCCGTCTTCGCGCCCATGATGACGGTCGTCACATAGGATTTGTGAAGCTGCCAGCCTAGCGCGACCTGCGCCACGGTGACGCCATGCTTGCCCGCAATCACCTTCAGCACATCCACAAGGTCATAGACCTTTTCGACATTGAGCGGCGGAAAATCGAACTGGGTGCGGCGGCCTTCATTTGCCCGCGCATCGCGGGAGAACTTGCCGGAAAGCGCACCGCCCGCAAGCGGGCTCCATGTCATCAGGCCGAGTTTCTGATCTTCCAGCATCGGCACGATCTCATGTTCAAGGTCGCGTCCGGCGAGCGAATAATAGGCCTGAAGCGTGGCAAACTTTTCAAGTCCGCGCCGCTCGGAAATGCCGAGTGCCTTCATGATCTGCCAGGCAGCCCAATTAGAAACGCCGATATAGCGAACCTTTCCCTGCCGGACGAGGTCGTCCAGCGCGCGCAAGGATTCTTCCATGGGCGTCACGGCGTCCCAGCCGTGGATCTGATAAAGGT
>NZ_JBATWS010000239.1:0-3198 GCF_049672805.1 Parvibaculum sp. | reverse complement strand
GGATGAAGATGTTCGGCACCGCAACATGGCCGGAAACGAAGACACCCGGCACGCCGGGCGATGACAATTTCCGTGGAAGCCTGTTTGGTGACGGTCGCTTCAATATCGACAAGAACTGGAGCTGGGGCTTCCGTTCCGAACTGGCGACGGACGATACCTATCTCCGCAAATATGACCTGTCCAACCAGACAGACCTTGTGAACAATCTGAACGCCACCTATGTGGACGGGCGCAACAGCTTCACGGCGGATGCCTATTATTTCCGCGGCCTGCTTTCGACAGATAACCCGGACACGACACCCTGGGTCGCGCCTATCCTGCAGTACAATTATTCGCATCCGACGCTTTATTTTGGCGGCCGGATAGGCTTTTCCGCCAATGCGATGGTGCTGGAAAGGGAGATCGGTGCAAAATCCCGGCGCATCACCAGCCAGATCGACTGGAACAGGCGCGAAACCACTTCCGGCGGGTTCGTCTATCGTCTCTTTGGCAGTTTGCGCGGCGACCTCTATTCCGTTGAAGACGTTCCGCACCCCACCCTGCCTGCCACCAATCTCGAAGACGCGACGATCGCGCGCGGCCTGCCGACAATCGGCACGGAATGGAGCTATCCGCTGGTGCGCACGGATGGCGGCATCCGGCAGGTCATTGAGCCTATTGCGCAGGTCGTCTATTCACCCAATGTCGGCAACACCATCGAAATTCCCGATGAAGACTCGCTGAGCTTCGAGTTTGACGACACTAATCTTTTCTCGGAAGACCGGTTCGTTGGCTATGACCGCTGGGAGACGGGTTTCCGCGCAAATATGGGTGTGCGCTATTCGATCTTCACGCCCAATGGCGGACAGGCGAATGCCATTTTTGGCCAGAGCTTCCGTGCGGGCGATAATGACAGCCTGCCCGCTGCGTCGGGCCTGCGGGACGAATCCTCCGACTATGTGGGACGCGTCATGGTCTCTCCCAACAAGGACCTCGTTGCCGTCTATCGCTTCCGCCTCGACGATGACCGCTACAAGATCCGACGCAATGAAGTGACGCTGATGGCGCGCGAAGGCCCGGTGCTGGCTGAATTCGGCTATGCCTATTTCGCAGCCGACCAGACCATCAACTTCCGGTCGCGCGAAGAAATCTATGCGGGCAGCGTGATCAAGCTGGATGATTACTGGCGCATCTATGGCCAGACAAGGCGCGACCTTTCCAACAGCCGCACCGTGTCGAACCGCCTTGGCATCGGTTATGAAGATGAGTGCATCGACATATCGCTCGGCTTCGACCAGTCCTTCTATCGTGACCGCGACTATGAACCGGACAATTCCGTCATTTTCCGTGTCACCCTGAAGACGCTGGGGCCGACGGGCAACACCGGTGCCCTTGGTCCCAGACAATAAAACATCCTGAAAATCCGCAGGTTTCGGGGATTTTGCCCGGTTGATCGAGGCCTTGTTTCAAGTATTCTGTCGATCTGTATGAGCGGTTACCGGAGGGCTAGTCGCCCCCACAAGAAAGACGCAATGACTCCGACACAGATCCATGCGGGCACGGCCACGCAGCCCACTTCCCGGCTCTTTCGCCTGATCGCCGGAATTGCCGCCGCCCTTCTCTTTTTCTGCGTCTTTTCCGCCAAGGCCGTGATCGCTCAGGAAGCGGGCGGCCCTTCTTCGGCGCTTTCCGACAGCCAGGGTATCGCGGCCATCGTCAATGACCGTGTTATCTCGTCCTATGATCTTGATCAGCGCGTGAAACTCGTGCTGCTCAGTTCCGGTATTCCGAATACGCCGGAAAATATCTCCCGTATTCGCGGACAGGTTCTGCGTTCGCTGGTGGACGAGTTCCTGCAGATGCAGGAGGCGCAGCGCCTCAACATCAACATTCCGCAGGAAGAGGTTGACGCCGCGCTGGCGCGTATCGCCCAGCGCTCCAACATGACGGCGGATCAGATCGAAGAAATGCTCAAGGAAGGCGGCGTCAGCAAAGCGACGCTGCAACAGCAGATCCGTAGAGACATTGCCTGGAACCGCGTCGTGCAGCAGCAATTCGCCCCGCTCGTAACCGTGGGCGAAACGGAAGTCGATGAAGTCATGCGCCGGCTGGAAGAAGAAGCCGGAGAGCCGCGCTATCTCGTCTCTGAAATCCTCATCTCCTATGACAGCCCTGCCCATGCCGAAGAAATTGCCGCCGGCACGCAGCGGCTCGTTGAGCAGATTCGACAGGGTGCCCCTTTTGAAGCAGTTGCGCGCCAGTTCAGCCAGTCGCCCACAGCGGCCAACGGGGGTGACATTGGATGGGTTCACGCGAGCCAGCTTCCGGAAGGCGTGCGCGAGGTCGTGACGAAAATGCAGCCGGACATGGTGTCCGACCCGATCCGCACGCTGACGGGCTTCTACATCGTGAAGCTCAGGGCCATGCAGACGGGGACGGGCGCTGACCCGATGCGTGACCAGTACCAGCTCATGCAGGTTTTGCTGCCGCTCGCGCCCGACGCGGACCCGCAGGCGGTGAGCCGCCGCGCGCGCGAAGTGACGGAGTTTCGTTCGCAGGTTTCCTCCTGCGATCAGGCCGAACAGCTCATCCGCAAATATGTGAGCGGCACTGTCAGCCCCCGCCAGCAGGTGATCGCCGGCCAGCTTGAGCCTCGCCTGCGGCAAGCCATTGCCAATGTGAAGGTTGGCGGTGTAACGGACCCCATCCGCTCTGAACGTGGCGTCGAGATGATTGTTGTTTGCGCACATCGCGCCGCCGAAGGTGAATTGCCGACCCGCGAGCAGATCGACAATTCGCTCTTCGAGCAGCAACTTTCTATGATGGGGCGCCGCCATCTGCGCGATCTCAGGCGCGACGCGGTCGTCGTCTATCGCTGATCGCTCTATCGCCGCGATGAAGCGGAACGGGACAACACATGGCAACTAGAGACGCATCGCCTCTGGTGCTGACGATGGGCGAGCCTGCGGGTATCGGTCCCGAAATCACATTGCGCGCATGGGCGACAGCAAAGGAAGAAAACCTGCCGCCCTTTCTCGTCGCGGGCGATCCGGCACTCTACCGCCGCCTGGCGGGACAACTCGGCCTCAGACTGGAGGTCGCGGAGATCAAAACCCCCGCCGACGCTCTTGCCTGCTTTTCGGACGCGCTGCCCGTTCTACCGGTCACGCTTTCCGAGGAAGTGCGTCCCGGCGAGCTTTCTCCCGCTAATGCGAAAGC
>NZ_JBATWS010000238.1:0-3567 GCF_049672805.1 Parvibaculum sp. | reverse complement strand
GGGTGAAGCGCGCCGCGACTTCCGCGATGCGCCCTGAACCTTTGGTGATGACGACGAAATTCACGATGACAAGGATCGCAAAGACGATGAGGCCGATGATGAAGTTGCCCTGCATCACGAAGTTGCCGAAGGCTTCGATCACCTTGCCTGCGCTGTCCGTACCTTCATGGCCGTGGCCGAGAATGAGGCGCGTTGAAGCGAGGTTGAGGGCGAGCCGCAACATGGTCGCGATGAGGAGGACGGTCGGGAAGGCACTGAATTCAAGCGGCTTCTGGATGAAGAGCGCTGTCATCAGCACAAGTACAGAGAAGGTGAAAGAGATAGCGAGCGCGAAATCCATGAGGATTGCGGGCAGCGGCAGGATCAGCACCACGATGATGGTGAGGATGCCCAACGCAAGCAGCAGGTCGCCGCGCTTGGCAATATCAGCGGCGAGGGTTTTCGTCGAAATCCCTCCGAAGCTGAACAGGCCACCCGCAGTGCCCGGAGAAGTGATCGTTGCGTCGCTCATCTATCGTGCTTTCTCAAAGAAGGTCGCGGGCGAGGTCAGGCGGTATAGGCGCGCACTTCACCGGGGTTGGGCACGGAAATGCCCTGCTCGCCATATTCCTTGAGCTTGTTGCGCAAGGTGCGGATGGAGATGCCGAGGATGTTTGCCGCATGGGTGCGGTTGCCGAGGCAGTGGTCGAGCGTCTGCAGGATGAGATCCTGTTCCACTTCGGCGACCGTCTTGCCGACAAAGCCGCGCGAAACGGCATCCGCCGCAGCTGCCGCCTTCTGTACGACGCCGCCAAGCGATGCGTCTTCGAGACGCGAGCCGTCCGGCAGGCGGATGGCGTTGACGTCGATTTCCTGCCCGGTCGCGAGCAGTACGGCGCGGTGCATCGTGTTTTCAAGTTCACGCACGTTGCCTGCCCAATGGTGGCGCGCGAGAAAGTTTTTCGCGTCCGCAGACAGAACCTTGGCGGGAAGGCTGTTTGCCTTCGCATAGCGCGCGGCGAAATGCTCTGCGAGCGCTAGAATATCGGCCGGACGCTCACGCAGCGCAGGAAGCTGAAGGTTCACCACGTTGAGGCGGTAGAAAAGGTCTTCGCGGAAGCGGCCCGCGCGTGCCTCCGCCTGAAGGTCGCGGTTCGAGGTAGCGATGATGCGGATGTTAACCTTGACCGGGGTCTTGCCACCCACACGGTCAATCTCCCGCTCCTGAATGGCGCGCAGAAGCTTTGCCTGAAGGCGCACATCCATTTCGCTGATTTCATCGAGCAGCAGCGTGCCGCCATCGGCTTCCTCGAACTTGCCGATGCGCCGTGCGATGGCACCGGTGAAGGCACCCTTTTCATGACCGAAAAGTTCTGACTCGAGCAGGTTTTCCGGGATCGCGGCGCAGTTCACGGAAATGAATGGCTTGTCGCGGCGGAGTGAGCGGTCATGGACATAACGTGCCATGACTTCCTTGCCGGTGCCGGACTCACCCGTAATGAGGATTGATGCTTCGGAGGGCGCCACCTGGTCGGCAAGCTTCACCACGTCACCCATCTTCGGATCACGGAAGATGAGCGCGTGATTGTCGTCGGCCACGGCGGAAAGAACGGCGGCGATAAGCTCGGCATCGGGCGGCAGCGGGATATATTCCTTCGCGCCTGCACGGATCGCGTTCACGGCGGCGCGCGCATCGGTTTCGACGCCGCAGGCAATCACCGGCACGCAGATATGTTCCGCCTGAAGGCGCGGGATGAGGTTTGCAATGTCTGCAGCCACATCGACCATCATCAGGTCAGCGCCACGGCCTGCCCGCAGGGTTTCGATCGCCTGATCGACGGTTTCGGTATGTGTCACCTTGGCGCCCTTCGACATCGCCATCTTGGTGGCGGTGGAGAGCTGTCCGTTCAGGGTTCCGACGATCAGAAGGCGCATTTGCGGCTCCTCTACTTTCTTTCTGGTTCAGTAAAACTGGGCGATCAGGGCGTGAAGATCAGTTCACGCCGCCCTTCACAATTTCGGTCATGGTGACGCCGAGGCGGTCATCCACCACCACGACTTCGCCGCGGGCGACGAGGCGGTCATTCACATAGATGTCGATGGCTTCGCCGACCTTGCGGTCAAGCTCCACAACGGTTCCCCGACCGAGTTTCAGCAGGTTCGACACTTCCATATGCGTCTTGCCAAGAACGGCAGAGACATTCACCGGCACGTCGAACACGGCTTCGAGGTCCTGGGCGGTGCGAGGCTCATCCAGCTCCACCGCTTCTTCTGCCGCCGACTGCGCCGGCAGGGCATCTGCCTCGGCGAGATCGGGGAGGGTCACTTCATCATCCTGAGTGGTCATGGTTCAGTGCTCCTTGGTCATTCGTTACGGCTGGCCGCACCCGCTGCGGGAGCGGGTTCGGGCATGGCAAGGCGGTTTTCATCGCTGCCAGAGGCGCCGAGTGTTTCGATATAGCGGCTCACAACCGCGGTGATTTCATTTTCAATTGCGGCGCGATCACGCGCGACGCCGCCATCGGCCCATTCGACGACGCAGTCGCCTTCCTTCATGTCCGGTTCGCCGAGCAGGATGATGCGGCCCGAAAGCCCGCGCTCCATTGCCATGCGATCGACCGTGTCCTTCAGGCGGTCAACGAGCGAAGGGGATACGCGCAGCAGAATGTGCGGCTCGCGGTTGAGATGGGCGAGGCAGTTACGGAGAACGGCTTCGATCTCGGTTTCGGGACGAGTGGCAATGAGAGCGGGTGCAAGCTTGCGGGCTGTTTCCATCGCTGTCATCACCGCCTCCTTGCGGGTCAGGATGAGCTGCGTGTCGAGCGCGGCGAGAAGAGCGCCCGTGCTTTCGGCAAGCCGGCTCATGGCTGAAACGAGCGCATCATCGCGGCGGGCTGCGGCTTCGCGTTCACCGGCCGCAAAACCTTCCGCATAAGCGGCGCGGCGTGCTGCTTCCACCTCCGCTTCGGTGATGCGCGGCGCTTCGACTTCTTCGATACGATCGGACGTGGACGGCCGCTCGCCGAAGTAAGTGTCGAAGGTGAATTTCACAGCCTGTTTCATGGACGAACCTGGTTGCCTTTACGCGTTACATCAGTAGATGAGTTCGTTGTCGGCGCCGTCGGTGGCGATCATGATTTCGCCCTTGTTGGCGAGATCCTTGGCGATGTTAACCATTGTCGTCTGGGCTTCATCCACATCCTTGAGGCGGACAGGGCCCATCATCTCCATGTCTTCGCGCAGGATTTTCGCAGCACGTTCAGACATGTTGGCGAAGAAGAGGTCACGCAGCGCATCGGAAGCACCCTTGAGCGCAATGGCGAGCTTGTTCTTGTCCACGGCGCGCAGCAACGTCTGGACGGAGCCGGGGTCAAGGCGGCCAAGGTCTTCGAAGGTGAACATCAGCGCCTTGATGCGGTCGGCGGATTCACGCGCGCGCTCTTCCAGCGCGGCGAGGAAGCGGCCTTCCGTCTGGCGGTCAAAATTGTTGAAAATTTCCGCCATAAGCTCGTGGCTGTCGCGGCGATTGGTGCGCGACAGGTTCGACATGAATTCAGAGCGAAGCGTCTGCTCGACCTTGTCGAGAAT
>NZ_JBATWS010000237.1:0-7207 GCF_049672805.1 Parvibaculum sp. | reverse complement strand
GTCTTCTTCGCGCCGGCAAGCCAGACGCGCATAGGCTCCGCGATGTCCTCGGAACCGGGCGCAAGGAACCAGCCGAGCGGCATATCGCCCGACAGCGGGAAGGCTTCGGCGATTTCCGGGTGATGAGGATTGGCGACGCGCAGGGTGAGCGCATCGACCGCCACGCAATCGCCCTCGCCTTCTGAAACTTCGCCCAGCAAATCCTCAGTCGGCCGGTTTTTATAGTGCAGGGAGACTGTCAGGTTCTCCTTGTCGGCAAGAGCAGATGCCAGCGCTTCTGCTGCGGGCGTACCTGTGGAGGCGATGATCGAAAGCCCGTCGAGGTCTGTCACGCCTTTCGGCTTCCTCACATCGCGGCGGCAGGCGAGAAGCTGGCGTGTCGTGTCATATTCCCCGCCAAGCGCAAACTTCTTCTTCCGATCATCTGTCACGCCAAGCGCTGCTGCCGCCACATGCCCCTTGCGGGCCGCGAGGGCAGCCATCAGCGCCTTTTCCGTTTCGTAGATGCGGAACTCCACCGCGACATCGAGCGACTTCGCAAAGCGGCTCATCATCTCGTATTCAAAGCCGGTGCGGCCATCCACATTTTCATAAAGCGCGGTGGGCGCCTCGCGCGTCAGCACGACAAGCCTGCCGGATGCCTTGATGTTCTCCAGCCCCTGCGCCACGGGCGGCACATAGACATAGAGATAGAAGAGCTGGTTCAGCCCGAACAGCACCAGAAGAATGGGCAGCATCCAGGGGAAGCGGCTGCTTCGTCCGGGCCATATCCGCCTCGCCCATCTGCGGCGAGATGATTGTTCTGTTGTCGATTGGTCCGGCAATCAGCACGCCCCGGCATTGAGATACGGGGGCGAGACTAGCACGAGTTTCACGCCGGGTAAGGTGCCTCACGCAATGGCGCGCAGCCCGGCCCGCAGCGCATCCGCGTCAAGCTGAAGCTCCTTTTCAATCGCGGCATGTTCGCGCTTCCAGATCGCCATCGTGGTCCGCAGCACCTTTCGGCCTGCATCCGTGAGCGACAATTTGCGGCTGCGCCGGTCTTCCGGGTCCACTTCCAC
Source organism: Parvibaculum sp. (assembly GCF_049672805.1). Classification (GTDB taxonomy): domain Bacteria; phylum Pseudomonadota; class Alphaproteobacteria; order Parvibaculales; family Parvibaculaceae; genus Parvibaculum. Next base: position 6,146 of record NZ_JBATWS010000237.1, on the reverse strand, counting down.
GCGCACCAGCCCGTCCCGCTCCAGCGGCTTCAGATTGGCGGTGAGGGTCGAGCGATCCATAGCGAGAAGGGCCGCAACTGGCCCCATGGAAACAGGCTCGGCCCTGTTCAGCGCATTCAGCAACGAAAATTGCCCGCTCGTGATGCCATGCGGCCGGAACGCATCATCGAAGCGCCGCGCGAGCGCCCGCGCCGCGCGTTGCACATGAAGGCAAAGGCAATGATCCCGAATATGGATCGTTGTGTCGTACAGCTCCGTATCCTTCCTTGCCATTTCCGATGCCCTTTCTTGTTTTCGACGCCGCTTCCTCTCCCCTTCTTCTACCGCAAACCGCGCCGGAAGGCATTTTGATTGATATCAAACCTGCTTCATTATATTGATATCAAATTATTTAGACAAGGAAAGCATCGGGGCGCAGCCTCCCCGCCAGCAAGGAGAGGAAGGGATGAGAAAATTCAGTACATTCGATTGGGTGCCTGATTTCGCCAAGGGCCATGTGAAGGAGTTGCGCGTCCGCTGGGCGCTGGAGGAGGCAGGCTTTCCCTACACGGAATGGCCGATCTCGCAGGAAGAAAAGACAAGCATCGCCTATCGCAAGCTCCAGCCCTTCGGGCAGGTTCCGATCTATGAGGATGACGAGGTCAGCCTTTTCGAGTCCGGTGCGATCCTTCTCCATCTTGCAAACCAGTCCGAAGCCTTGATGCCGCGTGATGTCCGTGGCCGCGCGCGGACGACCGCCTGGATATTCGCTGCGATCAACTCCATCGAACCTGCTGTCGCGCAACTCTCCGAGATTGACCTCTTCCATGAGGGTGCCGAATGGGCGCGGCTCCGCCGCCCCGGTGCCGTGGATCGCGTGAAGCAGCGCCTTGGCGACCTCGCGCTCTGGCTCGGTGACCGCGACTATCTCGAAGACCGCTTCACGGCGGGCGATCTGATGATGACGACGGTGCTGCGTGACGTGCGGCAAGAAGATGTGCTTGCCGCCTTCCCCACCCTGCAAGCCTATCGCGCCCGCTGCGAGGCGCGCCCGGCCTTCCAGAAAGCGCTGCGGGATCACCTCGCGCTTTATGCGGAGGCGGCGGAGTAAAACCGTTGTGGAAATAACGCCATAAAAAAAAGGCCGGATCGTCTGATCCGGCCTTTCTGTTTCTCGAGGAACCAGGTTCCCGCGATCACTTCCCCTTGGGGGCCTGATTGAAGGGCAGGTCCTTGTCCACGCGGATATCGCCCGGCAGGCCAAGCACGCGCTCGGCGACGATGTTGCGGAGGATTTCGTCCGTGCCGCCCGCGATGCGGTAGCCGGCAGCGCCGATCCACTGCTCCGTATAGGCACCATCGGCAGGCGAGAGCTTCCGGTCGCGGATCACGCCGCCCATATCCTGAAGGTCCATGCCGAAGGAGCCGAGGTCCTGCATCTTCTTCGCCGCGACGATCTTGGAGATGGAGGATTCCGGTCCCGGTGTCTCGCCGCGTGACAGCGCGGTGAGCGTGCGGAAGCGCGTGAACTTCAGTCCCTGCGCCTGCACATACCAGTCGGCAATGCGCTCACGCACGCCGCCATGACGGATCGCGGGCTGGCCCGCAATGGTCACTTCGCGCGCAAGTTCGATCAGGTCATCCGTATCGGCCTTGCCCTGTGAACCGCCGACCGCGAGACGCTCGTTCATAAGCGTAGTCAGCGCAACCTTCCAGCCGTCGCCGGGATTGCCGAGACGCTGGCTGTCCTTCACGCGGAGATTGGTGAAGAAGACTTCGTTGAACTCCGCACCGCCTGACATCTGCTTGATCGGACGCACTTCCACGGCCGGATCCTTCATGTCGATCCAGAACATGGTGAGACCCTTGTGCTTGGGCACAGTGGGATCAGTACGGGTGAGCAGGATGCCGAAGTCGCAGAAATGGGCACCCGATGTCCAGACCTTCTGGCCATTGATGACCCATTCATCCCCGTCCTTTTCGGCGCGGGTGCGAAGGCCGGCCACGTCCGAACCGCCAGCGGGTTCAGAGAAAAGCTGGCACCAGATTTCGTCACCGCGCACGGCCGGGCCGACAAAGCGCTTCTTCGCTTCTTCAGAGCCCCAGGCCATCACAGTCGGAATGCACATGCCAAGGCCGATGGCGAAGATGCCGCCCGGCACGAGGTAGTTCGCTTCTTCCTGGCTGTAGATGACGTTCTGAATGGTGGTGCCGCCACCGCCGCCCCACTCCTTCGGCCAGGTGATGCAGGCATAACCGGCGTCTGCCTTCTTTGCCTGCCAGGCTTTTGACTGCGCGATCAGCTCATTGAGGTCGCGCGGCAGTTCCATGCCCTTCGCGTCGGACTTGCGAACCGCGTTCTTGTCCAGCCACTCGCGCACCTGTTTGCGGTATGCGGCTTCTTCCGGTGTATCGTTGAAATCCATTTTCGTTTCTCCCGAATATCTTGATGAGCCGCTTATGCCGCGTTCTTCGCTTCAAGGCGCGAGACGAGCTTTTCCTTCCACTGGATCGGCGCGCCGATCGTGAGGGCCAGCATCTTCGCCCGGCGGTAGTGGAACTGGCAGTCAGACTCCCACGTGTAGCCAATGCCGCCATGCGTCTGGATGTTTTCCTGCGCGGCGAAGACATAGGCATCCGAGCCTGCAATGCGCGATGCAGCGGCGGCTTCTGTCAGTTCCGGCCCTTCATCATTCAGCATCATGGCGCCGTAATAGGCGTTGGACTTCGCCAGTTCCTTTTTCACATACATATCGGCGAGCTTGTGCTTGATCGCCTGATAGGAACCGATCTGACGGCCGAACGCGTAACGTTCCAGCGAATAGTCGCGCGCCATTTCAAGGGCTGCTTCCGTGCCACCCACCTGCTCAAAGGCGAAGAGAACGGCTGCACCATCGAGAATGCGCGAAATCTGTGCCCAGCCTTCGCCCTGCTTGTCGCCGAGGATTTCGGCAGGCGCGTCCTTCAGCGTCATGGTGACGTGATTACGCGAGGGGTCGATGGTGCGCACATCTTCGGTAGAGACGCCGCCCGCCTTTGTGTCAACAATGGCAAGCGAGATTGCCTGCTCGCCCGCCCCGCCCGTGTTCACGGCCACGACCACGACATCGGCAATGCCTCCATCAGTGACGGGCTGCTTCACGCCGTTCACCTTGCCGCCCGCAAACTTCGTTTCGATATTGGCAGGGGTTGCGGCGTGGAGACCTTCCGAAATCGCCACCGTGCCGATGATCTCGCCGCTTGCGAGCTTCGGCAGCCAGGTTTCCTTCTGCTTCTGCGAGCCGAAGAGCTTGATTGCTTCCGCCGCAAGATAGATGGAAGACGAGAAAGGCACCGGCGCGACAGCGCGGCCCAGCTCTTCCGCGATCACGCAGAGTTCGAGCGCGCCGAGGCCGAGACCGCCGAACTCTTCCGGGATCGCCGTGCCGGTGAGGCCCATTTCCACAAGCCCCTTCCAGACATCCTGCGCATAAGCCTCGTCACCATCGAGAACGCGGCGCGTCACGCTCATGGGGCATTTGTCAGCAAGGAACTTGCGGACCTGCTCCTTCAGCATTTTCTGGTCGTCGGAAAAATCGAAATTCATGATGTCTCCCTTGATGCCTCTATAGGGCTTGAAGTCATGCGTTTCTCGGGCGCGGCGGCGACCGGGACGCCTTGTTTGGCGCGCATTCTCCCCGCATTGAGGCGAGATGAAAAGAGCCAAGCATTTGACGCCGCGTCGGCTTGGCATGTTGCGGGTTTAACGGGCCGAATCCCGTGCGCGCGAGCAGGTGTCAGACGGGATTTTGCTGCTTGCGGGCGCGCCGCATCCGCCATGCGATGAAGCCGGCAAGCCCGAGGATCGCCGCCCATCCGGCGATGAGCAGCGCCCCTGTCACGGGCAGCATTGCCCCGAACTCCCGCACATCGATGCGGCCCGAATGCCAGAAGACCCAATCCGCGCCAAGCGCTGCCGCAAGACCCGGATTGCCGGTGGCAAGCACGATCATCCCGTCGCCCGTTGCCGGATCGAGCCGCGCCGTGGTTTCGATTGCCGCGAAATTCATCCCGTCATGGCCGATGACATAGCCACCGCCCGGCGCCGCCGCATAAAGGAAGACGCCAAGCCCCCAAAGCGGGATGCCGAATTGCGTTGCGTGTTTCGCAGCCATATCGGCGGCAAGATCGGGCGAGAGAAAAGTTTGCTCCGCCCCTCGCATCTGGCCTTGAAGGAAGCGGATGAGATCAGCGGCACTTGAGTGGAGCGAGGCGGCTGCCGGTGCCGCAAAGCGGCGATAGGCGCAGGTCGCGCCTTCCGTATCGAAACAGGGTGCAAGTCCCGCAGCTTCTGCTTCCTCAAGATCAAATGTCGCGCGCGACATGCCAAGCGGGTCGAGGACGGTGCGCTTCATATAGGTGTTGAAGGCCTCGCCCGAGATTTCCTCGATCAGCAGTTCCAGCAGCGCGTAGCCTCCGCCCGAATAAAGCCATTTCGTGCCGGGTTCGATGCCCACTCGCGTCTGTCCGTCAGCCCCTTCCATCGGGTCTGCGGCTTGTGTCAGCGATTCCTCAAGGGTCTGGACGGGTGTGCCCGGCTCAAAGCCCTGATAGCCGAGGCCATCTGTCAGTCCGGCCGTGTGCGAGAGAAGCCGCCGTGCGGTGACACCCTCCGTGCCAAAGTCGCTTTCGGGCAGTTGCCAGCGTGTCAGATAGGTCGAAATCGGCGCATCAAGATCAAGCTTCCCCTCCTCCACCAGTTTCAGCACGCCAAGCGCCGTTGCCCATTTGCTGAGAGAGGCAAGCTGGAACAGCGTGTCGCGGGTAACGGGCGCACCGGTGGAGACATAATGCTCGCCGACAACCTCGCCCTTTTCGATCAGAACAAAGGCAACGGTACCCCGGTTGCGGGTGTCGATCACGTCTGAGGTCTTTGCGAAAAAAGCGGCCACATCCGTGCGGGGGCCGGGGTCAGCGCGGCCCCAGCCTTGGCTCACGCCGGTAATGACCAGCGCCCCCCACAGCGCCATTGCCAGCAGGGCCGCGAGCGGGAAAAGGATGAGCTTGCGCATCCCTGAACGCTAGCTCACGCGCAGGCGGGCGGAAAGCGGCAATTCTCGCAATTCCTTAAGCTAATGCTTACCGCCTGCCGCGATACTTGGCCCCGGATTTCAGTCAAGTCGGCGGAGGCTCGCTTTCAGATGGCGAAGGCACAATTCCACAAGAATCAGAGGGTGTATGTCCGCCCCGTGGGCACCTGGGCAACGATCGAACGGATCGTGCCCCAATGGGTAAAGGATATGGATGAGCCGCTGCGCATCCATTACGACGTCGGCCTTGGCCGCGAATTTGCCGCGCGGGAGCTTGAGACGGAGGAAGTCGCTACCCTCTCCGTTGTCGATCCCGAGATGGAGGAATGGCATGTGGTCCGCGTCGCCAATAAATGGCGCTCGGCGGAGGATTGCCCGAACCACCCCGTCCCCGGCACGCATCCCGTGGTCGTTACGGGGTCCCATGAGGGCGGCGGCTGGCGTGTACCAGGCGTTGAATATGACCTGACGCCCGACCGGGTCGAATTGCAGGCCAAGGTGATTGCCGCCGCGCCGAAGATGCTCGTGCTGCTTCGCCGCCTTGCCGACTATGCGCGCCACAATCCCGAAAACCTGCCCGATGATGTGATGGCCATTGCAAGCGATGGCGACGCGCTGATCAGCAGCATTATCGGCCCGATGGAATAAGTACCTTCAGAGCGCAATGCCATACCAGAGCGTGTGGCGTGTCTCTTCCAGAAGAGTGAAGCCATAAGCCTCATAAAACGCCCGGCCTCGCATATTCGGTGCACCGACGCCGAGATGCGCGCCGGGCGATCCTGCCTGCGCCATGCAGGCGAGCCAGCGATCCATCAACCGGCGCCCCAGCCCCTTGCCTTGCAGATGAGGCAGCAGGTTGATGTGGAGATGGGAGGGATGCCGCTCCACAATATGGTCCGGCACGGAAAAGGGATGATGGATCAGATAGGCCATCCGCTCATCCGCGCTCCATTCTGCAAACGGCCCTGCGGGGTCCGGATAGGCTGCCCGCAGCTTCGGCCACCACTCCGCCTCCAGCCGCGCCTCAAAGGCGCGCGTATCGACCGCACCGACGATATAGCCGCCGACGCTCTGCTCATCCTCCGCGATGAAGCAGCC
>NZ_JBATWS010000236.1:0-9751 GCF_049672805.1 Parvibaculum sp. | reverse complement strand
ATCCGATAGTCACGAAGATAAGCGTGCGCCCTTGAGCGGGGGCTGAATGTACCGTTCATCTGGCGTTCAGCTTTTTGGAGAAAAACCGCAGAAATCCGCGAGTTTCAGGCTGCCGTGGTCGAGGCCGGCAAATAAAGTTCAGCGCGAAGCCCGCCTTTTTTTGCCGCTTCGAGCTTCAGCTCCCCGCCATAAAGCTCCGCAATTTCTGTCACGATGGAAAGGCCAAGGCCGGAGCCGGGCTTTGTCTCGTCAAGCCGCGCGCCGCGCTTCAGCGCGGTCTTGCGGGCATCTTCCGGCAGCCCCGGCCCGTCATCCTCCACCACGATCTGAATAAAGGGGCGGTTGCGCCGTTCGATCCCCCGCGCGTGCACGGAGATGGTTACCTCCTCCTCCGCCCATTTGCAGGCATTGTCGAGGAGATTGCCGGCAACTTCTTCAAGGTCCTGCGCCTCACCGCGAAAGCCGGTTTCATCGTCGCAGATGATCTCGATGGAGATGCCACGCTCGGCATGAATGCGCTCCAGCGCATTGGCAAGCCCCATGAGAACAGGCTTCACCGGCGTATTCGCGCCCAGCACATTGGCAGATGCCGCCATGCGGGCGCGCGTCAGATGCCGGTCGATCTGTTCGCGCATCTGCGTCACCATGCGCCGTACCGTCTCGCCGAAGGGACCGTCATGCGTGCGTGCCTCATTGGTCAGCACACTGAGCGGTGTTTTCAGCGCGTGGGCAAGATTTCCGACATGGGTGCGGGCACGCTCCAGCACCTCACGGTTGTTTTCGAGAAGGCTGTTCAGTTCTTCGGCCAGAGGTTCAATCTCGGAGGGAAACTCGCCTTCAAGCCGCGTCGCCCGCCCGCTTCTGATCTGCGCAAGCGAGGCGCGCACATTTTCAAGCGGGCGGAGGCCGTAGCGCACCTGAATGAGCAGCGCCACAAGCAGCCCCGCGCCCAGCGCCACCATGGAGACGATGAGCCAGGTGTTGAAGCTCTGTATCTCCATATTCATTTCCGAGCGTTCCCCCGCCACCGCGAAGGACACCGGCACGTCATAACCCGGCAACATCACCCGCCGCTCGACCACGCGCAGCGGCTGGTTTTCCGGCCCCACCGTGTCGAAAACCTTGAGGCCGATGGCATTGCGCTCCACCGCCTCGGCAGCAGAAAGATCAAGCGACTGGTCGAAAAGCGAACGGGAGCGGAGAGCCGGGCGCGGCGCCACAGGCCATATCTGCCAGTACCAGCCCGAATAAGCGAGATCGAAGCGCGTTTCGGAAAGGCCGCGCTGGCGCACGATTTCGCCCTGCGCATTCACTTCCGTCGTTGCGATCAGGCTGTGAAGCAGCACGTTGAGGCGGCTGTCGAAACTGTTTTCAACCGAATTCCGGAAGATCGTGGAAAGGACGAGGCCGCCTGCCACAAGCGCGATCACGCTCCAGAGAGCAGCCCCTGCAATCAGCCGGAATGCGAGACTGTCACGCCGCATCTTCCGCCGCCGCCAGCCGGTAGCCGAGGCCGCGCACGGTCTCGATTACATCTTTTCCGAGCTTGCGGCGCAGACGCCCCACGAAAACCTCGATCGTGTTGGAATCCCGGTCGAAATCCTGATCGTAAAGATGTTCGACCAGTTCGGTGCGCGAAATCACGCGGCCCTGATGATGCATCATATAGGCGAGCAGGCGATATTCGAGCGAGGTGAGCTTCACCGCGCGGCCATTCACCGTCACGCGGGAGCTTCGCGTATCAACGCGGACGGAGCCATATTCAAGCTCGCTTGTCGCATGGCCCGTGGAGCGGCGCAGGAGCGCGCGCAGACGCGCCAGCACTTCCTCCATGAAAAAGGGCTTGGCGACATAATCATCCGCACCTGCATCAAAGCCCGCCACCTTGTCGCTCCAGCGGTCGCGCGCGGTGAGGATCAGCACAGGCATGGTGCGGCCATCGCGGCGCCATTTCTCTAGCACCGTCACGCCGTCCATTTCCGGCAGGCCGAGATCGAGAATCACTGCGTCATAGGGTTCGGTGTCGCCCAGAAAATGGCCTTCCTCGCCATCCGTGGCGCTGTCCACCACATAGCCCGCCTCTTCCAGAGCCGTAACAAGCTGACGATTGAGATACTGGTCATCCTCGACAACAAGCAGCCGCATTCTTCTTCTCCCACCTTCCGGCCTAACGCGCGCCGAGCACGCGGCCCGAAGCCGCATCCACCGTCACAACGATAACCCTGTTCTGGGCCGTCATGATCTTCACGTTATAGGCATTGCCGCCAAAGCTCATATCGAGAAAACGCCCCGGATAGGCAGCAAGCGCCGCCTGCTTCGCCTGGCCCGGGGATATGGCCTCACCCGAACGCACTGCGTCGCGCGTCCGGTCCTGTTCGGACTGGTAGCCGCCCCACTGGGCAGGTACGAGAAGCGTTTCATCCGCCCGTGCAGGGCCAAGCCCCAGCGAGAGGAAGAAGGTGATCGTCAGGGCGATCCATATGGCTTTCGGCGTCATCATGCCCCTTTCATAGGCCATCGACGCTGAACCCCGGATGAACAGGATTTGCCCCCTGCCCGCCCGCTCCGGCTCAGAACCCGCTCAGAGTAGCAAATTCCTCAAGCGGCGCACGGTCTGTCCGCAAACGGTTAATGGGGGCGCTTTCATCCATATAGCCAAGCCCCATGCCGCAGAAAAGCATCAGCTCTTCCGGCATGGAGAGAAACTCGCCGATGGTCTTGTACCAGATCGCCCAGGCTTCCTGCGGCGCGGTGTGGAGGCCGTGTTCGCGCGCAACCAGCATGACCGACTGCATGAAAAGGCCGAGATCGACCCACTGGCCAAAGCCCATCTGGCGGTCAATGGCGAAGAAAATCGCAACCGGCGCATCGAAGAAGCGGAAGTTCTTTGCAAATTGCACGAGCCGTCCCGCCTTGTCCTCGCGCGACACGCCGATGGTCGCATACATATCTTCACCGCATTTGAAGCGGCGCGACTTGTAAGGCTCGGTCAGGCCCTTCGGATAGATGTCATATTCCGTGCCCTCACCGAAAGGATTGTCCTTCTGCTTGGCCTCGATGATCGAGAGAAACTCTTTCAGCTTCTCGCCCGTCAGCACATAGACATGCCAGGGCTGGAGATTGCCGCCGGAAGGCGCGTATTTCGCCTGCTCCAGTATCTCGCGCACCGTTGTTTCCGGCACCGGCTTGTCGAGAAAGGCGCGGCAGGTGATGCGGGTCTTGAGGGCTTCGGAAACTTTCATCGGACTGTCCTCTTGCAAATCAAATTCTAGCGGGCCGTCACGTGCGGCCAGAGCGCGTCTGCACCTGCGGCAATGGTTTCGCGGCCAAGCTGTTTCGCCCATTCGCTGCCAGCACCAAATTCCGCCCGCCACGCCCAGAGGCGGCGCGTTGCGAAGTGGAGCGAATGTTCATAGGTGAAGCCGATCGCACCATGCACCTGGTGCGCAATGGATGTGGCGATACCGGAGGCATCATCCACGCGGATTTTTGCAGCGGCGATTTCAAAGGCCGCATCCGCGCCGCGCTTTTCCACCTGCGCACAGGCATAGTCGGTGATGACGCCGCAAGCTGCCGCCTGTGTTGAAAGCACGGCAAGCTGCTGCTGGATCGCCTGAAACTTGCCGATGGGTTTGCCGAACTGCGTGCGCTCATTCGCATAGGCAACCGATTGCGACGAGAGATAGCCCAGCGCGCCCGCCATCTGGCAAGAGCGGACCAACGCGCCGAAAAGCCGTATCGCATTTTCCGGCAGCGAGATCGGGGCGGCACTTCCCGTCACGCCCGAAAGCGTTACGCTGTCGCGCGGCTCGCGGGCGACATTCACACCGGGTTCGATCTTCGCGCCCGCAAGCGGCACCAGCACGGCCTTGCCCTTCACCAGCACCACGCCATGCGCCGCGTCGCGGCCCCAGGGCACGCGCCTTGCGGTGCCGGAAAGCCTGTCGTCTTCAAGCGTGAACTCGCCTTCGAGAAGCGTCGTCACGCCTTCCGGGATATCGAGACCGGCCTCCGCGAGAAGCCAGTTTGCCAGAAGCCCTTCCGCCAGCGGAAGCGGCGCCACATGCTCGCCCGCCGCCTTCAGCACAATAGCGGCATCGGCCCATCCGGCGCCCGCTCCCCCCTGTGCTTCCGGCACGATGACGCGGGTGAGGCCGTTTGCCTCTACCTCGTCCCAAAGTTCCTTCGGGAAAGTGCCTTCCTCTGCCCTGCGGATCAGCTCGCTTGTCACGCGCTCCGAGAGGAGACCGTTCACGCTGTCGGAAAGGATTGTTTTCAGTTCGTCCATTTCTTCCTCCCTCAGCGCAGGCCAAGACCGCGGGCGATGATGCCGCGCAGGATTTCGCGTGTACCGCCGCGCAGCGAGAAGGACGGTACGGTCTGTGTCAGATAGCCAAGCACCTGCTCATAATCACTGCCTTCGCCGATCATGGGTTCAAGCCCCAGCAGGTCATGCGCGCGCACCGGCATGTCCTGTTCGAAGATCGCGCCGAGATCCTTCACGACCGATGCTTCGAGCGCCGGGTTCTCGCCCTTTTCGAGCATCCCTGCCACGGAGAGCGACATCTGGCGAAGCGTGACGAGATGCGCCACAAGGCGGCCGATTACTTCCGCACCCTCCGAGCCGCCACGCTTTTCAAGCTCGCGGATCATCTCGACCATCAACAGGAAGCTTGAGAGATAGCGTTCCGGTCCGGAGCGTTCGAAGGCGAGTTCCGCTGTCACCTGCGCCCAGCCGCTGCCCGGCGAGCCGACCAGCATATTGTCCGGCACGAAGGCATTTTCAAAGATGACTTCGTTGAAATGCGCATTGCCCGCCAGATCCCTGATCGGGCGGATGGTGATGCCGTCTGTATTCTTGAGATCAACAAGGAACTGCGTGAGGCCGGAGTGCTTTGCTTCCGGCGCAAAATCGGTTCGGAAAAGTCCGATCATATAATGCGCCATATGCGCGCCGGAGGTCCAGAGCTTCGTGCCGTTGACGACATAACCGCCATCCACCTTGTCGGCGCGGGTGCGTGTGGCGGCGAGGTCCGAGCCTGAATCCGGTTCCGACATGCCGATGCAGAAATAGCATTCGCCCTTTGCTACGCGGGGCAGGATCATCTGGCGCTGTTCTTCCGTGCCGAAGCGCAGAAGCAGCGGGCCGGACTGGCGGTCGCCGATCCAATGCGCGCCCACAGGCGCACCGGCGGCGAGCATTTCTTCCAGCATCACATAACGATCGAAGAAGCTGCGCTCATGGCCGCCATATTTCTTCGGCCATGTCATGCCGATCCAGCCCTTCGCGCCCATCTTGCGGCTGAAGGCCTCGTCCGAGCCTGACCATGTCTGCGCGCGCGTCACTTTCGGTATGGAAGGCAGTTCCTCGGCGAGGAAGGCGCGTATCTCCTGCCGGAGACCTTCCGTCTCGCCTGGCAGTTCGCAGAGATCGAACCTGAAGGGCTGCATCTTTTTTCTCCCGGGTCTTCTGGATCAGGTGACGAGCGCGGTGGTGCCGCCGTCAATGCGGATATTGAGGGCGTTGATCGCGCCGGAACGCGGGCTTGCGATGAACGCCACCAGATCAGCAATCTCTTCAGGCAGCGGAACATGGCCGGTGAGATTGCCCATGAAATTTTTCAGCACATGCGGCTCGACTTCTTCCCATGTCGTGCCCCAGCCGCGCTCACGCCCCTGCGCGATGAAGCGCTCTTCCACTTCCTTTGTGCGGATGAGGCCCGGCGAGACGAGATTGACGGTGATGCCGGTGCCCGCAAGCTCCTTGGCGAGCGAGATTGTCATGGTCGCCAGCGCGCCTTTCGACGCGTAGTAATGCGGCATCCGCGCGGCAGGCTCCGTCGAGCCGATGGTGCCGAGCATAATGATGCGGCCCCAGCCCTTCTTTTTCATCTGCCCTATCAGCCCGCGCGTGAGGCGCACGGCAGAGAGCACGTTCTTCTCATAGGCTTCGATCCAGCCGTCCGTTTCGGTGCGGGTCCATGTGCCCGCATCGGCCGTGCCGTAATTGTTGATGAGAATATCAACCTCGCCGGAAGCGGCGACGACTTCCGCCGCGCCTTCATCGGTGAGGATGTCGCCTGTCACCGCTTCCGCGCTGAAGCCCGCCGCGCGGATCGCTGCGGCGGCCTCTTCCGTCACCCCCGCCTCGAAGCCATGCACAAGCACATGCGCGCCCTCCCGCGCAAGCGCATGCGCGATGGCGTGCCCCGTACCGCGATAGGCACCGGAGACAAGGACCCGTTTCCCGTTCAGTTCCAGATTCATGGCTAGCCACTATCCGTTTCAGTCGGAGGTCTTTCTAGCAGCAAAGAAGGCCTCTGTCCGCGCCCGGAAAAGAGGCCGGGAGAGACACAGATTGACCTTGCGGAAAGGGCGCATTTCAAACGGCAAAAAGGCCGAATCCCGCCGCCGCAGGAAAGCGGCAAGCGGGATTCGGCCTTGAGCAGTTCTTGAAAGGGCGCGCGCTACTTGCGGCGGGCATAGCCGATATTGAGGGCGATCACATCCACCACCCGGGCGATGCGGCTCACAATATCGTCGTCCTTGCGCGTGGGCGTGATGGCCGCGACGGCGGAGGCCGCGCCGACAACGGCAAGCACGGCTTCGATCCACTGGGCGAAGGCACCGCCTATAAGGCCGTTCAGAAGATAGTCCATGTCTTTTCCTTTCTGGTGTGACAGTTGGTTGTTCCCCGCCGTTCAGGCGGCGGGGCCGGCAAGTTCCAGACAGTGAATGGCGAGCCGCACCTTGCCGCCCGTGAAGTCTCCACCCTCTGCTGTGAGACGGAGAGGCGTTGCGCCGTAATAGGCGCAAGGCGTGCCGCTGACGCCGATCACCGTGGCGTCCACCATGGCACCGATGCCACTGCCATAGCGCGCGGGATCATCGGCAACGCCGAGCTTCCACGTCGTCGCGCCGGTGATCGCCTCGGTGACGATGCCCGTCACACCAAGCACGATCGCGCGGTCGGGGATGAGAAAGCTTGTATCTGATGTACTTCCCGCGTTCAGCTCATGCTCGCCCTCGATCAGCGTCAGTGCGGTAGCGGCACCCGTTGGCGAAGAAATGGCGCTGCCTGCGCCCGAAATCGGGGACCAGTTCGCTCCGTCATGCAGAAGCAGCACGCCTGCCTCTTCATCGAAAGCGCGCCAGCCCGCGCGGGGCGTGAAGAAAGTCCATGCCCCATCAATAAGAGCGGCAACTTCGCCTTCATGACCGCTCCACGCATCACCCGCTTCCGCACCGACGATGTAGCGCGCCCCCTCCCCCGGTTCTTCCGGCGGGCTCGAAAGAGTGCGTGTCAGGACAGAGAGATGCAGCAGTGCATCGAGCTTACGGATCGCTTCATTCACCGTGACATGCTTCTGCGCCTGTGCTGCCTCCACGAAAGGCAGAGCGAGATGAAAACTATTCGACATGAAGGCGCGCCCTCCTTGCTGCGCCGCGACCGAAGCTGCGGCTCATCTGATAAATCCTGACATCGAGGAAAGCGGGTTCCGAATTACCGAAATCAGCTTCCTGATCGGCGGTTGAGTAGAAAACTTCCGCTGTTGCGGAAACCAGCACACGCTTCACCCGATCGCCGTCGCAGATTTCCACCTCATAGGCTTCCATTTCCTCACCAAGCGGCACATCAAGCCCCATCCAGCTATCACCGCCAACCCGTGTGCGCCTTATCCAGCCGATGCGGATGGCACTATCCGGCATCCTTTTCGCGCGCGGATGGACAGGCGAGAGCGGCCGGAGCCCGATGCCCGCAAAGCTTCGGCTCACGCTTTCATAGGTTGGATCGTCAAAGGGGAGCGGTACCGGGCCATAGACCCATTGCCGCTCAAGCCCGCGTTCTGCCTCGGCCAGTCCGAGTTCCTCCACCGCTTCATCTAGCAGTACAAAGCGCGCGCCTGCCTCCAGCGGTTCCCGCATGGCAGATTCCGTGCCCGCCTGCCCGCGCAGCAGACCGCTCAGCCGGAAACTGTCCGGCGCGATGAGTTCGGCGGTGCGGAACTGGATCACCTCCCACTCACCTTCAGGCGTTTCCAGCGCGGCGCGGTTTGCGCCACCGAGAACCGCAAGCGCATCGGCACTCGACAGCACGCCGCTTGAGAGAACGACGACCAGCTCATTCGCTTCATCCCAGCGTGACACGGGACCCGGCATCAGCGCCGATGCTGTGCACCCCAGCGTCGCGGAAGCGCGCACCACACGGTCAAGTGCAAGACCGGCACTCCCCTGCCGATAAACCGCAACGCCGCCCGGCCATGGCTCCGCCGCGACAGCGATGCGCGGTGCATGGGGTGTTTCATCGCCGCTCAGCAGCGGCAGGTCCATGAAAACCGCAAGCGGCCTTCCCCAGTCCGGCGGCAGGTCCGGCGTGGAAGACCGCGATGGCGCTTCCATTGCCGCAAAGAGGCCCGGTGCGCTTGCAACCGCAGAGACTTCGCGCGCGCCTGCATCCACAATGCCTGTCAGCCGGTAACGCGCAACGCGATGCCCGAGATCAAGCTTCACATGATCACCCGGCTCCAGAGCCACAAGGCTCGGCGGCAGAGCAAGTTCCGCGCGCTCGCGCTCCTCCCAGCTTTTCTGCAGCCAGAGATCGGCAATGCGCTGCGCTTCAGGCTGTGTCAGCACCATGGGTAGAGAAGCGGTGGCGACGCGCTGGCTATCGCCACTGAGCTTTCGCGCTTCGACCGCTGCCTGACGATAATCGGCACTGCCATCGATATAGGTGAGCTTCACCGCGCCGGGGAGTTCCGTTTCCTGCCCGCGCACGAGTTTCCATCCCGGCGTGGCGGCATCATCCGCCACGGCGAGCATTGGCGGTGTCAACCATGTTTCGGCGGCATCGCCGAAATGGCGAAAGCGGATGCCGCCTTCGGTTTCCACCGCGTCGAAGAAACCCGCCAGCATGAGCGGTTCGATGGCCGCGCGCGGCGACATGATGCGGTCGATCACGAAACCTTCGACGACGCCGTGAAGCGTGGCGGCATCGGCATCCGCGAAACCCGCATCATTCAGGATCGCGCTCACCAATGCAGGCAGGGAAGCTGCGCCCATGCGCCCGTTCAGCCAGTGGCCAAGCCGCCAGTTCGCACCGTCCGACCAGATGTCCTGTCGCTCGGGGAAGATCGGGAAGGGCCGCGCATCCCATGTCCAGAAGAAGATGCGGGACGGCTCCACCATCCGCCCGCCATAAATCGGCGAAACGGGATTGCTGCCTGCGACATGCTCCGGGTGAGAGGGGTCCCACCATGACATTTCGGCCTCGATGAAACGGCGCTGGATGAAATCATCCCGCGTACCGCGCGAGAAATGCGGCAAGCTGCTCTCTGATGATTTCGGATCGACAAAGACATTGGGCTGGTTCGTTCCCTTGTCCACCGCCGGGCAACCGAGTTCCGTGAACCAGACAGGCTTTGACTTCGGCACCCAAGCTGTCGGTTCAGATGCTTCAACCCCGCCCGGACGGTCATAATGAAGATTGGACCACCAGTTCTTAAGGTCTTTCGCGCGCCACACCCAGGGCTTGCCATGAGCACCATCCGGAATGGGCGTTCGGATTTGTGCGGCGCGGTCTTCATCGCTTGCGTAATACCAGTCATAGCCTTCGCCACCCGCGATGCGGGAACGAAGATAGGCCGTGTCATAGATCGACGGCCATTCCTGCGCGTCGAGATGCGTGTCGCCGTCACGCCAATCCGTCAGCGGCGCATACATATCAATGCCGATGAAATCGATATTCTCGTCC
>NZ_JBATWS010000235.1:0-1962 GCF_049672805.1 Parvibaculum sp. | reverse complement strand
CCCATCGCCACTGCATTCATCCCCGCGTTCTACCGTCATACCATTGCGCGGCCGACGCGCGCGCACTACCTTACGCGCAGAGGGAGAGTGATCTTATCGCAAAACAGGATTGCCGCACCATGACCGTTTCGACTGAAATCACAGCGCCGTCCGCCCACACGCTGACAGACAGCGCCGTGCGGCGCATCAAGCGTGTGCTGGCGAAAGAGCCGGCCGGCGCCATGTTGCGCGTGAGCGTCGAGGGTGGCGGTTGCTCGGGATTCCAGTACCTGTTCGACATCGTTCGGGACCGGAATGACGACGATATCGCCATTGAGCGCGACGGCGCAGTGGTGCTGGTCGACGCGATCTCCGTTCCCTACCTCGAAGGCTCGGTCCTCGATTTTGTTGACGACCTGATCGGCCAGTCGTTCCGGATCGACAACCCACAGGCTTCCGCCTCATGCGGGTGCGGCACGTCTTTTTCTATCTGACGTCCCTCTTGCTTGATCGACAACGATCTGTCATAAGCGCCACTTCATCAGAATCGCCCGGCTGATAAGGGCTGCCGTGGCGGTTTGATGTGCTTTCGAGCAGCATCAGACCGGATCGTCTTCGCGTGCGGAGACTGCAATTCGGTATACGAAAGGAAGCAAAATGCCCAAGCTGAAGACGAAATCGGGCGCTAAGAAGCGCTTCAAGATTACCGGCACCGGCAAGGTCGTTGCCGCCCAGGCGGGCAAGCGCCACGGCATGATCAAGCGGAGCAAAAAGTTCATCCGCAATCAGCGCGGCACGATGACCCTTTTCGAGGGCGACGCGAAGAACGTGAAGCAGTACTTCCTGCCCAACGGCTGAACCTGATCCCTGTCATCCATCCGGTATTTTGAGGAGCCAGCACAATGGCCCGCGTCAAACGGGGCGTTACGTCCCACGCCAAGCACAAGAAGGTTCTGAAGGCCGCCAAGGGCTTTTACGGCCGCCGCAAGAACACCATCCGTACCGCCAAGGCCGCTGTCGACCGCGCGTTGCAGTACAACTACCGCGACCGCAAGAACAAGAAGCGCACGTTCCGCGGCCTGTGGATTCAGCGCATCAATGCTGCCGTGCGTGAACATGGCCTGACCTACAGCCGATTTATCGACGGTCTCGGCAAGGCTGGCATTGATATCGATCGCAAGGTTCTGTCCGATCTCGCCATCCGCGAGCCGGAGGCCTTCAAGGCGATTGTCGAGAAGGCGAAGTCGGCTCTGCCGGCTGCTGCCTGATCGGCCAATGCTTCTGGCCGGGCGTTCACGTCCGGCCCTCCCTTTCCGGGATCCATGCGTGACGGCAAATCTGCCGCGAAACGTATCGATTTGGCCGGAAGGGCTTGACGGTTCCCCGGTCATTGCCGACAAGCAGGCAACCTGTGCCAAATGGGTGCTTTCCGATCAAATGGAATCATCTGATCGATCGGAATTCGCCCGACATGAAAAGGCGCGCCGAGGAACAGATGTCCGATTACTCCACTCTCGAAAATTCCCTGCTCGATGCAGTTCAGACGTCCGCAGACGAGGCTGCGCTCGAGGCTGTGCGCGTGTCCGCACTCGGCAAAAAGGGGGCGATCTCCGACCTGCTGAAGACCTTGGGCTCCCTCACGCCTGACGAGCGAAAGGCACAGGGGCCGATCATCAACGGCCTGCGGGACCGCATCGCCGCTGCTATCGCAGACCGCAAGGCAGTGCTGGTGGAGGAGGCGCTCAATGCCCGCCTCGCCCGTGAGACTACCGACGTCACGCTGCCGCTTCAGGAAAGCGCCCAGACGCGCGGGCGTATCCATCCGATCAGTCAGGTCATTGACGAACTGACCGCGATCTTCGCCGACCTGGGCTTCTCCGTCGCCGAAGGGCCGGATGTCGAGAGCGACTTCTACAACTTCACGGCGCTGAATTTCCCCGAGGGTCATCCGGCCCGCGAGATGCACGACACGTTCTTCTTCTC
>NZ_JBATWS010000234.1:0-20558 GCF_049672805.1 Parvibaculum sp. | reverse complement strand
GAAGGGGCCGCGGGGGAGGCAGGTGGTCACAAATGAACGCCACCTTGAAGGACGCGCCTGCGGAAGAGACAGGCCGCAAGCCCGGCAAACGCGAACTGACCAAAAAGAACAACCGCGAGGCCATTCTCGTCGCGGCGCGCACTGTCTTTGCCGATCTCGGCTATGGGGCAACTTCCGTGCGCGACATCATCCGCAAGACGGGCCTCGCTTCCGGCACGTTCTATAATTACTTCCGCAGCAAGGAAGAAGTCTTCGAGGCGCTGATGGATGAGGGAATGCGCCGCATCCGTCCGCGCCTGCGGGCAGAACGTATTCGCTCGCGCACTTTCGAGGATTTCATCCACAATGCCTATCGCACCTATTTCGAATATCTGGCGATGGATGGCGACACGTTTCAGGTGATGCGTCGCAATCCGAACACGATGCGCGTGCGCATGGACTCGCCTGAAATCATCGCAGGCTTCGAGGAAATCCGGGAATATATCGAGGAAGATATTCGCAATGGCGCGCTTCCGCAGGTAGATGCGGAATATCTGATGGCCGCCGTTGTCGGCATCGCGATGGAAGTGGGTGACCGGATGCTTCGCCGCCCGGAAATGGACCCGGAACACGCCGCCGCCTTCTCCACTGCGCTTGTGCTTGCGGGAGTCCGCGCCCTCCCGGCCAAGGGCGCCACAAAAAAAGAAGAAGAAAAATGAGCCTTCAGAAATTCATCGTCCGTACTCTGCTGAAATTGCCCGACAGCATTCTCGTGAAAATGTCGGGTGGCGAGCCGCTGGCGATTGATGGGCGCATTCTCGATGCACGGTGCCAGCTTCTCGCTGCGCAGGGCGCACGCCAGCCCTCCATGACAACGCTCGATCCCGTGACGGCACGGCAGGTCACGTCAGGCGGGCTGAAGCTGCTTGATGATGAACTGTCGCCCGGCGTGGAAGTTCGCGACATCACGCTGCCCGGACCGGGCGGCCCGCTTGCTGCGCGCCTCTATCGCCCTCGCGGAGAAGCCGGGCCGCTGCCGGGGATGGTCTTCTTTCATTTTGGCGGATGTGTCATTGGCGATCTCGATACCTGCCATGTGTTCTGCGGCATGCTGGCCGAAAGCGCGCGCTGCGCCGTGCTCAGTGTTGATTATCGCCTCGCGCCAGAGCACAAGTTCCCCGCGCAGGTGGAAGATGCAATCGCCGCCTGGCGCTGGGCGGTGGACAATGCGGATGATCTCGGCTTCGCGCGGGGGCGCATCGGCGTTGGCGGTGATAGCGCAGGTGGGAATCTTTCTGCCGTTGTGGCGCAGGCCGCAAAGCGCGAAGGCTTCACCGCACCCGCCCTCCAGCTTCTCATCTATCCGGTGACGGATTGGGCCGCGAAAGGCGGCTCCATGGAAAGCTGCGGCAATGTCTATCCGCTCACCGCCGAGATCATGGACTGGTTCGCCGGGCATTATCTGAACAGCGCAAGCGAGATGGCGGACCCGCGCGTCTCGCCGCTCAACGAGGCCGACCTCTCGGGCCTTGCGCCTGCGATCATCGTGACGGCAGGCTTTGATCCGCTGCGTGATCAGGGCGCTGCCTATGCGGAGAAGCTGAAATCGGCGGGTGTGTCGGTCACCTATCGCTGCGAAGACAGCCTGCCCCACGCTTTCACCGCGATGACGGGGGCAATTCCCGCCGCAAAACGCGCCTGCCAGAAAATTGCACAGGATGTGGAGGCAGCACTGCACTGAAGTGTGCAAATCATTCTCACCTTGCGGACAGCTTGTGCATCGCCGCGGCCTTATGCTATCTCCTCGCTGTCCTTAGGGGAGTAGCCGCCCTCCGTTTGAGAGGGGCGGGCGTCAACAAACTCGGGATGTTTCATCCCGTGGCGTCCGTATTCAGCACCCGCTGAACTGGCGAGACCTATGGCTCACGCGCTGCCTTGGCCGGGCGGCGGCGTTGGGTCATTGGTTGACGCGCCCGGCAGCGGAGAATTCCTTGGAAGCCTTCCTTGTTTCACTCGGCGTTGTGGCTGTCGCTGAAATTGGCGACAAGACGCAGCTGCTTGCACTACTCTTCGCTGCCCGCTTTCGCGCACCGCTTTCCGTGATCGGCGGCATCTTCGTTGCGACCGTGTTCAACCACGCCCTCGCAGCCTTTGCGGGCACGCTTATTGCCGACTGGCTGACGCCGCAAATTCTCGCCTGGGTGCTGGCCGTATCCTTTCTCCTGATGGGGGCCTGGGCGCTGGTGCCGGATGAGGCGCCATCGGACGAGGCCGCAAAGGCACCCGCGCGTTACGGCCCCTTCCTTGCCACTGCGATTGCCTTCTTCCTTGTGGAGATGGGCGACAAGACACAGATCGCTACTATCGCTCTCGGCGCGCGGTATGAAGCGCTTACTCTCGTGGCACTCGGCACAACGCTCGGCATGATGGTTGCGAATGTGCCTGTCGTCTTCTTTGGCGAGGCACTGGCAAAGCGCATGCCTGCCCGCATAATGCGGCTTGTCGCAGCGGGCATCTTCATCACTCTCGGCGCGATCGGGGTTGCAAGCGCGCTTGCCTATTCCTGATCGGAGTGGAAGAAAAGCATCAGCATGTCGTTGATGTGATCGGGCTCCTCACGATGAACCCAATGTGTTCCCTCCTTGAAGAAGAGGGAACCGCCCCGCTCGCAAAGCGCAATGCTTTCCTTCGCGAGGGAAGTTTCGGCGAAATCATCCTTCTCGCCCCAGATAAGCAGCACCGGCACCCTGATGGGGGAGGGCGTATCGGGAAGCTTTTTCTTCAGCAGCGCCCGATACCAATGGATCATGGAAGTAAGCGCCTTCGGCTGATCCCAGTTGCGTCGATAGGCGTCGAACTCGGCTTCATCAAACACACCTTCCCGCGAGGACATCCTGAGTACGTCCACCAGCGCCTGATAGTTCCGCCTGCGGATTGCCATTTCCGGCAGGATGCGCAATTTTAGTCGCCGGACGTAGCGGCTGCGCTTTCGCTGCGCCCTGTCGGATTGCATCGCCTTCTTCCAGATCGCCGGATGAGGCGCATTTATCATCACCGCCTTGTCCATATGGTCGGCGCGGGCGGAGCAGAGCCACCAGGCAACACTCGCGCCCCAGTCATGCCCGATGACGCGAAGCTGCGTTTCGCCGAGATGCGCGCCAAGCGCAATCACATCATCCGCAAGTTCATCAAGATCATAGGAGGCGACACCGCGCGGCTTGCCGCTCAGGCCATAGCCACGCTGGTCCGGCGCGACCACGCGGAAGCCCGCCTTTGCCAGCGCCGACATCTGATAGCGCCAGCCAAGGCAGCTATCGGGAAAGCCATGCAACAGAATGATGAGGGGCCCGTCCTCCGGCCCCATCTCCGCATAATGGAGCGTGATCCGGTCGAGATGCGCCACGCTGAAGCGCGCCTCCTCCATGCCGGCAATTCCGGCCATCCCCGTCGCCATCGGTATGTCGTCCTCCCTTATGCGTCGTGATGAGCAATTCTTTCCGGGCAGCATGGCGAAGTTTGGGCCGCGCCTTTATGCTGCGCGCAAATGAAACTTAAAAAGCCCGAGGGGAAACGTCATGCGTGCCATGCGTGTGCATCAGCTATCGGAAAATATTGATGTGATCCGAATGGATGAGGTGGAGCTGCCGCCGCCGGGGCCGGGGGAAGTGCGTCTCGACCTCAAGGCCTGTTCGGTGAACTTCCCCGATATCTTGATGATTCAGGGCAAGTACCAGTTCAAGCCGGAACTGCCTTTCTCTCCCGGCATGGAAGGGGCGGGCATCGTGGCGGCGCTCGGCGAAGGTGTCACGAAATTCGCGGTGGGCGACCGGGTGGTGGCGGGCCTGCGCATTGGCGGCTTTGCGGAAGCGGTAAATGTTTCTGCCGATGCTTGTCGTCACATTCCCGGCAATATGGATTTTGCAAAGGCTGCGGCCTATCCCGCCGCCTATCTGACGGCCTATGTCGCGCTGGTCTGCCGTGGCCATCTTCAAAAGGGCGAGACATTGCTGGTGCATGGCAGCACGGGTGGTGTCGGGCTTGCCGCCGTTGAAATGGGCAAGCTTCTAGGCGCAACAGTGATTGCAACGTCAGCATCGGATGAAAAGCTCAAGATCGTGAAGGCGCGGGGTGCCGATCACGTCATCAATACGGGCGAAGGTTTCCGCGAGAAGGTGAAAGAGCTGACAGATGGGCGCGGTGCAGATGTGATCTATGATCCGGTCGGCGGTGATGTCTTCGATGAGAGCGTGCGCTGCATTGCCTGGAACGGGCGGCTTCTCGTCATCGGTTTCACCAGTGGCCGCATTCCGAGCGTTTCCGTCAATATGCCGCTCATCAAGGGCTTTTCCGTTGTCGGCGTGCGCGCGGGAGAATATGGCAGGCGTGACCCGGAAGCAGGCCGGGCAAATATTGAAGCGGTGGATCGTCTGGCTGCGGAAGGAAAGATCGACCCCTATATCTGCGCCAGTTTTCCGCTGGAGCATGCCGTTGATGCCATGCGCATGCTTCAGGAGCGCAAGGTGGTCGGCAAGGTCGTGATCGAAATGTAGCTTGCGAACGCGTCACCCCGGCTTTCACCGGGGTGACATGTTCATAAAACCTCAGACGCTCCGCTGCGCCTTGTCCTTGTCATTCGCACTGCGGATCATTTCGCGCATCTGGGCCCACTGATCATCGGAGAGCTTGGAGAGATGCGCGAAATTGCCGGCACTGGATGAAAAGCCCGCGCCGTCGATTGCGATGCACTGGCCGGTCAGATATTCGCAGCCATCTGCCATGAGGAAGGTGGCGAGGTTTTTCAGTTCGCCCATCTGGCCGACACGGCCCATTGGAATGCCCTCGCGCGATGTGTCGCTATCAGTGGACTGGCCGGGCGAAAGCCGCGCCCAGGCGCCTTCGGTCGGAAAGGGACCGGGTGCAATGGCATTGAGGCGGATGCCGTATGGCCCCCATTCCGCCGCGAGCGATTTCGTCATGATGTTGACGCCTGCCTTCGACATGGCGGACGGCACAGTGAAGGGGCCGCCGTTCCACACCCATGTCGTGAGAATGGAAATGACGCTGCCCGGCACCTTGTCGCGTATCCAGCGCGTGCCGATTGAATGGGTCACATAGAAAGTGCCGTGAAAGACGATCCCCGCAATCGCGTCAAAGCCGCGCGTTGAAAGGTCTTTTGTCGGCGAGATGAAATTGCCTGCTGCATTGTTGACGAGGCCGGTCAGC
Source organism: Parvibaculum sp. (assembly GCF_049672805.1). GTDB lineage: Bacteria > Pseudomonadota > Alphaproteobacteria > Parvibaculales > Parvibaculaceae > Parvibaculum. Next base: position 15,356 of record NZ_JBATWS010000234.1, on the reverse strand, counting down.
GGGCCGCCATCCGCCCAGATTTCTTCAATCATCTCGTCCACGGCTGCCGCGACACGAATATCGACGCTATGCGTCTTTATCGAGCCGCCATGCCGATCCATAAGTTCGGCGGCCGTATCGTCGAGCACATTCTTGCGCCGCCCGCAGATATAAACCTCCGCCCCCAGACGCAGATAATCCTCGGCCATTTCCTTGCCGAGGCCGGTGCCGCCGCCTGTCACCAGAATGCGCTTGCCCTTGAGAAGCCCGTCGCGAAACATCGAATTCATTGCGTTCTCCCGCTCATTTGTTTGGGCGGAAGATTAGCTTCTCACTGCCGCCGCGTCTCGCCTTTCGAGATGACGTTGCGGAAGCGCGGATGTCTATTCCTTCCCCCGCGTGACGAGCATGTTCCAGAGGCGCACGGCGATGAAGATCGGGATCACGACCACCGCGCCGAGCAGGAGATATTGCAGTGACCAGTCAATGGCGGTGAAACCCATCTCCCAGACACGCGCAATCGTGTCGAGGAAATCGCGCCAAAGATCTACAGGCTTGATGCCGAACACGGCCAGAACCACGCCCACCGCAATGGAAGCAATGGCGAGCTTGAGAAGAGTGGGCAGCACCGGCCCGCCGAAAAATCGATCCATTAGCTTGCTTCCCCTTTTTTGTGCCTGTCGGCGTTCATCACTTCGCTACCAGAGTATAGACTGTGGGCATGGTGATCCCCGCCTCGTCGAAGCGTTCCTTGATGCGCCGTGTCATGTCGAAATGCACGGACCAGTAGCTTGCATTCATCACCCATACGCGCACCGTCAGTTCGACCGCCCGCTCGCCAAGTGCAAGCACGCCGACAAAGGGTTCCGGCTGGGCAAGGCAGCGCTCATCTGCGGCGAGTTCCTTGTGGATGATGGAGATAGCCTGCGCGATGTCATCGGCATAGGAAATGCCGAATTTCATGTCGAGGCGGCGCGTCGGGTGAAAAGAAAAATTGCTGATCGCCTGACCCCAGATCTGGCTGTTCGGCACGATGATCTGCACATTATCGGAGGTGGCGAGTTCCGTGGTGAAAAGCGTGAGGCTCTTTACCGTGCCCGCGACATTGCCCGCGTGAATATAGTGGCCGGAGCGGAAAGGACGGAAGATGAGCAGCATCACCCCGGCAGCGACATTGGAAAGCGTGCCCTGAAGCGCAAGGCCAACTGCAAGGCCCGCCGCGCCCAGCACCGCAATGAGGCTCGCGGTCTGTACGCCAAACTTTGCGAGCACCGCAAGCAGGGTGAAGGTCAGGACGAGATAGCGGACAATGCTGCCGAAGAAGCCCTTCAGCATGTCGTCAAATGTCGGCACTCTGGCCAACGCGCGGATCGTCCAGACGCGGCTGCGGCTCGCAAGCCATGTGCCGGCGATGAGAATGATGATCGCGGTCACGAGATTGACGCCGCCCGCGATGATCTGCGGCACAAGAAGCTCAAGCTGCTGGTGCAGGACGGGCGGCAACTGGTCGAGCATGGGGATCGATCCTCACAAACTGGCTGGCGGTTAGTTTCCCATTTCCGGCAGCGAATTTGAACAGCCGGAAATCGGCTATTTTGTGGAGCAGCGGGGCTGCTAGGCTCTCCCCCATGACCGACGCTTTCTCCCTGCCCCCGACGGATAGTCTGCCCGCCACCTTTGCCCGCTGGTTCGAAGGGCAGGGATGGCAGCCCCGCCCGCACCAGCTTGCCCTGCTTGGTCTGGCGCGGAAGGGAAAATCTGTCCTTCTCATCGCGCCCACAGGGGCGGGCAAGACGCTGGCAGGCTTCCTGCCAAGCCTTGTGGAACTGGCGGGCGGCGGGAAGGAGAAACGGGGGCTTCATACGCTTTACATATCGCCCCTGAAGGCGCTCGCGGTTGACGTGAAACGCAATCTCGAAAGGCCGGTGGCGGAGATGGGCTTGCCCATCGCCATCGAAACGCGCACCGGCGACACGCCGCAAAACCGCCGCCAGCGTCAGCGCCGCGAGCCGCCCGATATTTTGATGACGACACCGGAGCAGCTTGCGCTACTTCTGTCCTATCCCGATGCCGGAGATTTTTTCGGCGCGCTTTCCTGCGTGGTGCTGGATGAGCTTCACGCGCTGGCAAATTCAAAGCGCGGGGATCTGCTGGCACTCGGTCTTGCGCGGCTTGCGAAACTCGCACCGCATCTCCGCCGCGTTGGTCTCTCCGCAACGGTGGCGGAGCCCAATGCGCTTCGCCGTTATCTGATGCCGCAGCCAGAAAAGGGTGAGGCACTGAGCGACATCATCGTCGCACCACCGGGAGAAACACCTCAGATAGATGTGCTGACGCCCGCTGATGAGGGGCGGGAGGAAGTGCGCATTCCCTGGTCAGGCCATTCTGCCCGCCACGCCCTTCCGGCTGTGTATGACGCGATCCGCGCGCACCGCACCGTGCTTGTCTTCGTGAATACGCGCTCGCAGGCCGAGTTCGTATTTCAGGAACTGTGGCGGCTCAACGAAGATGCCCTGCCCATCGCGCTTCATCATGGCTCGCTCGCACCGGAAGCACGACGAAAGGTCGAAGCCGCGATGGCGGCGGGCACGCTGCGCGCTGTGGTCTGCACCTCAACGCTTGATCTCGGCATCGACTGGGGCGAGGTTGACCTCGTGATCAATATGGGCGCCCCTAAAGGCGCAAGCCGCCTGTTGCAGCGTATTGGCCGCGCGAACCACCGGCTTGATGAGCCTTCGCGTGCGCTGCTCGTGCCTGCAAATCGCTTCGAGGTGCTGGAATGTGTAGCGGCGCGTGCCGCCGCGATGGAAGGGGCACAGGACGGTATGGTGTCCCGCACCGGCGCGCTTGATGTGCTGGCGCAGCATGTTCTCGGCTGCGCCTGCTCATCGCCCTTCGATCCCGATGAGCTTTACGCCGAAATCCGCTCCGCTGCGCCCTACCACGCGCTCCCGCGCGACGATTTCGACAGGGTGGTCGATTTCGTTTCAACCGGCGGTTATGCGCTGAAGACCTATGATCGCTTTGCGCGCCTCCGGCCCAATGCAAAGGCGGAGGGAGATATGCGGCTGCGCGCGGCCTCGCCCGCCGTCATCCAGCAATACCGCATGAATGTTGGCACGATTGTCGAAGCCCCCATGCTGAAAGTGCGCATGGTGAAGCGCGGCACACGCCGCCCGACAGGCGCGATGGGCGGGCGCTATCTCGGCGAGATCGAGGAATATTTCATCGATCAGTTAGTCCCGGGCGACACATTCCTCTTTGCCGGGCAGGTACTCCGCTTCGAAGGACTGTTTGAAACGGAGGCGCTTGTCACGCGCTCGACAGGCGGCGAACCGAAAATTCCTTCCTATTATGGCGGCAAGTTTCCGCTCTCCACCTATCTCGCCGCGCGGGTGCGGCGCATGTTTGCGCGGCGCGAGGAATGGGCAAACCTGCCGCCGCCCGTGCGCGAATGGCTGGAGATTCAGGTCTGGCGCTCCGAGCTGCCGGGCGAAGACAATTTGCTGGTGGAATGTTTTCCGCGCGGCGACCGCTTCTATCTCGTCTGCTATCCGTTCGAGGGGCGGCTGGCACATCAGACGCTCGGCATGTTGCTGACGCGCCGTCTTGATCGCGCAGGCGCACGACCTCTCGGCTTCATCGCCTCGGAATATGCGCTCGCCATCTGGTGCCTGCGCGATCCGGGCCTCATGCATGAGCGCCAAGAATTGCCCCTTGGCGAACTCTTCGCTGAGGACATGCTGGGTGACGATCTCGACGCATGGCTTGCTGAGTCGAGCCTGCTGAAGCGCACTTTCCGGGATTGCGCCATCATTTCGGGCCTGATCGAGCGGCGCTATCCGGGGCAGGAGAAGACGGGACGGCAGGTCACTTTTTCTTCCGATCTCATCTACAATGTGCTGCGCGAGCATGAGCCGGATCATATTCTGCTACGTGCCACCTATAATGATGCGGCAACTGGCCTGCTTGATGTGGCACGCGTGGCTGCCATGCTGAAGCGTGTAAGGACGCGCATCCGGCTGAAACGTCTCGACCGTGTGTCGCCCCTTGCCGTGCCGGTGCTGCTCGATATAGGCAGGGTTGCAGTGGGTGGCGAGACAGACGAGGCGCTTTTGTCGGAAGCAGCAGACGAGCTGATCGCCGAGGCGACAAGGCTCGTGTAGCGGAGTAGGTGAATGCCCTATGCGGATTTGCAGGAACGGCGCGAGGGGAGCGGTATGCATGCCGCCGCTCAGCCATGCCTGCGGGTTTGCGGAGAGCGTTTTCACCTCCTGCCCGAAGGCGCGGCATGGCTGGCGGAAGAGCGGCTTCTTGTTGTGGCCGATCTCCATCTCGAAAAAGGCTCGGCCTTCGCCGCGCGGGGCATCGCGCTTCCACCCTATGACACGCGGACGACCATTGGCCGTCTGGAATCGCTCATCACAAGGCTGAAGCCCCAGACATTGGTGGCGCTGGGCGACAGTTTCCATGACAGCGAGGCAGAGCATCGCATGGATGCTGACGCCGCCGCGCGCCTCACCCGTCTTTCGTGCTCGCTCGACTGGATATGGATCGCAGGCAATCACGACCCTGTGCCGCCTGGCGTCTTTGGCGGCGTGGTGAAGGAAGAACTGCGCATCGGCCCGCTCACCTTCCGTCACGAGCCGCTTCCCGCGCCGCAGGCGGGCGAGATTGCGGGGCATCTCCATCCTTGCGCCGCCGTGCGCGTGCGTGGAAGGCGGTTACGCCGCCGCTGCTTTGCAAGCGATGGTACCCGCATGATCATGCCGGCCTTCGGTGCCTATGCGGGCGGGCTCAATGTGCTGGACAATGCCTATGACGCGCTGCTGCCCGGCTTTGACTTTCACGCATGGATGATGGGCGCGCGCAGTGTCGTTCCTGTTTCGGCAAGCCGCCTCGAAGCGGATTGAGTTTCAGCCGAAAGTTGCAAGCACTGGGAAAGTTTCGAGCAGGAAGATCGCGAGCCGCTCGAAGGTGCCGGTCAGCATCATCAGGCCCGTTCCCGCAAGAAGCAGCCCCGCCGCCATTTCAACCTTGCCCATATGGCGGCGGAACATTGCGGCAAAGCCGAGAAATCCGCGCACGGCGAAAGCTGCCGCTAGGAAGGGAATGCCAAGCCCGAGCGAATAGACGGTGAGAAGCAACACACCGGCTGAAAGGCTTTCCTGCGCGGCGGCAATGGTGAGGATCGTAGCGAGGATCGGGCCGATGCAGGGCGTCCAGCCAAAGGCAAAGGCAAGCCCGAGCAGATAGGGGCTTGCAAACTGCATCACAAAGCTCCGCTCGCCTTCGCCGCTTCCCGCCAGATGAAAGCGCGCCTCCCGGTTGAGAAAGGCGATGCGGAACAGCCCCATATAATGCAGGCCAAACACGATGATGATCACGCCTGCAATGCGGGTGAGGATTTCCTTGTGCTGGATGATCAGCGGATTGATCGCAGAGGCGCTCGCCCCAAGCGCCACGAAGATGGTGGTAAAGCCGAGCACGAAGCCGACAGCGCCAAGCGCTACCCGCGTTGTCAGGCCCTCCGAAGTCACGCCGTCTTCGCGTGTCAGTTCTTCCAGCGATGTGCCTGCAATGAAGCAGAGATAGGCCGGCACAAGCGGCAGCACGCAAGGCGAGAGAAAACTGATAAGGCCGCCCAGCGCTGCGGCGAGATAACTCATTTCCATGACGGCAATCCGATCATCGCCGGCCCATGATTGCCGAGGCGAGCCATCCGGCAAAGGCTGCGACCAGCACGGCGAGAAGCCCGTAATGGAACGGGTCGCTATGGGCCATGTTATAGATAGACCGCTCAAGCCCTCTCTTGTTGATATAGAGGGGTGAGGAGATCGTGTCGATCACCTCACCTTCCTGCAGCAGATAGACCTTCGCCATATAAAGCCCGACAGGCACATTGGCGGGAATATCAACTGTGGCGCGGAAAAGCGTCCGGCCGAGAAAGGTCACGCCGCCCGGCCGGTTGAAATAAAGCCCGTTTCGCTGCTGGTTGCGAATGAGCGCCTTCCAGAAGGCCGCTTCCTGATCCGGCGACAGAATTTGCGTATTTCCGTCCAGTGATCGTGCGACGGGGATGCCGGGGTTGATGTTTTCAACACCGATGTGCAGCGCCTTCAGCGTTTCAGGCGGCGCGATCACTTCCAGCGGCCGCGTACTCGCAATGGCGTAGTAGCCGGGCACGGAAGGGTAGGTGACGGCATCATGGTTCACCCATATCCCGCCAACCGGCTCCTTCTTGCGTACCGTCATCGGGCGCTCCGGCCCTTGCACGACAACGATAACGTCGCGATTGATGGCGCGTGCGCCGGGTGTGCGCGCTTCGACCGCACCGAAAAGCAGGATCTGCGTGCCGGTGAAATTGGAGCGGATGGCGATCTGGGATTGGGAGAGATCGGCTATAAGCTGGTCCGCGCGCGCAGGCGCTGTAGCAGTGCTTGTCAGAAGAAGCAGGGCCGAAAGAAATTGGGAAAGAGCGACAAGCCACCTCATTTCACCACCTGCACTTCGGTGATGGAGTAAGGGTCTTCCGGCGGGCTCACCAGTTCATAGCCGAGCCTGAGCCCGATCAACAGGAGCAGCGCCGCAAGCAGCGCGCGCAATTGTTCGGCAGGCATTCTCTCTGCCACGCGCACACCATATTGCGCCCCTACCACGCCGCCGATGACAAGCAGGAAGGCGAGCACAATATCGACCGCCTGGTTCTCTACCGCATGCATGACGCCGGTCAGGGCGGCAACAAAGACGATCTGAAAGAAGGAGGTGCCGATGACGACATTGGTCGGCATCCGCAAGATATAGATCATCGCCGGAATGAGAATGAAGCCGCCGCCCACACCCATGATGGCGGAAAGCGTGCCGACGAAATAGCCGATCAGAACGGGCGGGATCACGCTGATATAAAGCTTCGAACGGCGAAACCGCATCTTGAGGGGCAGGCCGTGAATCCAGCTATGGTGCCCGCTGCGCCTTCTTGGTGTTGCCCCGCCGCGCGCGGCACGGATCGCCTGCACGCTCTCGATCATCATCATCGCGCCAATGACGCTCAGAAAGAGCACATAGACGACCGAAATGGCGAGATCGATCTGACCGATATTCGAGAGCATCTTGAAGAGATAGATGCCGCTGAGCGACCCTAATATGCCCCCGCCAAGCAGCACCCCTCCCATCTTGAAGTCGATGGAGTTCCGCGCGAGATGTGCGAGCGCGCCGGTAACGGATGAGGCAACGATCTGCGTGGCCTGTGTGCCTACGGCGACCGCTGGCGGAATGCCGAGAAAGATGAGAAGCGGCGTCATCAGGAAGCCGCCGCCAATGCCGAACATGCCCGACAGGAAGCCGACAGCCGCGCCCATGGCCAGAATGGTCAGAATGCTGACCGGCAACTCGGCGATCGGAAGATAGATCTGCATGTCGCGCACGGCTCCGGTGGCAGGAGACCGTCAGCCAGCTCCGCCGCCCAGAATAAGGAAAAGGGCCGGGAACGGGGTTAGCACGTCCCCTTGCGAAATCCTAGCGCCGGGCGGGTTTTGCCTCAGCTGAACCGCGCCTGCAGCGAGTTCAGCGTCTCGTGCGTGACCGTTCCCGTCGTCGCCAGTCCTTCGGTCATCTGATATTCGAGTATCGCATCGCGGGTGCGCGGGCCCATCAGCCCGTCCGGAGAGCCCGCATCATAGCCGAGCCGGTTGAGCAGCTCCTGCACGCGGGCAATGTTCGCTCTGGTTGCGGCGTCATCGCTTCCCGCGAGCGTGGAAACGTCCCACTGCTTCAGCGGGGTAATGTCGCCATTCGCCACAGCGTCCGGGGTCTTTGCGCGCCACGTGCCGGAGGCAACCTTCGCCTTGGCAAGGTCTTCGGCGCTCATCTCCGTCGCCAGCGCATCACGCTTTGCCGCAGCACCCTGGTCGCCGCCCTTTGCGGCAATGTCGAGCCACTTGTAAGCCGCCACCAGATCCTTCGGGATGCCGAGCCCGCGCTCGTTCAGGATGGCGAGATTGTATTGGCTGTCACCCAGCCCGTGGTCGGCGGCCTTGGTGAACCACTCGGACGCTGTCTTGAAGTCCTGCGCGGTGCCGCGTCCTTCCGCATGGATTACGGCGAGGTTGTGCATCGCCTTCACATTGCCGCCCCGCGCCGCCTTCTCATACCACTCGCGGGCAAGGCGGTCGTCCTGCTTCACGCCACGGCCCTTTTCATACTGGGTGGCGAGGCGATACTGCGCAGCCGCAAGCCCCTGCTGAGCGGCGCGCTCGAACCATTTCGCGGCTTCGCCCATATCCTGATCCACGCCGTCGCCGTTGGCGTAGCGCTGGCCGACTTCATATTGCGCGGCTGCATTACCCTCCCGCGCCGCGTCCATCAGCGTCACCTTTGCAGGTGCGACTGGGGCCGTATCGACAGGTGTCGAGGGCGCAGGCGTCAGCGGCGTTGCGGGTGTCAGGGTTGCCTGACCGGCAGGCTCTGCTGTCGGTGCCTTTTGCGCGGGCGCAGGCTTTGCAGGCGGCACAAGGGCTTCATTCGGTGCGCCCTGCGCGCTCGAAGGACTGGTAGAGGCCGGAGCGGCATTCTCGCCAGTCGTGGCGCTGCCTGCTCCGGCACCCTCCGGACTGGCCTCCGGATCAGTGGTGTTTCGCGGTGTCTCCAGAACAGCGGGTGCCGTGCCGCCATTTTGCGTTGTGGCCGGCAAGGTGCTTTCCGCAACGGGGGCGACAGGCGCGGGAGTTCCGCGCAGCATCACATAGGCACCGGCAAGGAAGGCGAGCACGACGAAACTTGCCGCGACGCCCAGAATAAGCTTTCGGCCCCGGCCATCATTTGGCTCCTGCGCCGAGAAGCGGGCAGGGGCGGTGGTGAAGCCGGTATTCGGCGCCGTCCCGTAATAGGGAGCATCCACCCGTTCGGTATGGCCACCGGAGGCGGCTGCCTGTGCGGCGCGGCGCGCGGCGGCAAGGAAATCATTGGCAGCACGTTCGCCAGCATTCTGCGCGGGCTCTACGGGGTCGGGCGGGATCACGCCATCATCAATCTCGGCATGATCGAATGTGTCGAACTCTTCCTCATCATCCTGCGCGGCAAAGGGCGGCGGGGCGCTCTCTTCGTGACGGAACTCTTCATGGCGCTCGCTGGCAGGCGCATAAGGCGGCGGATCAATCCGCGTTTCGGCATAGGGGCTGCGCGCTTCGCTACGGGCATTGAGGTAATCGCCGCGCGCAGGCGCATCCCAGTCACCGGGGCCGAAAGCCGGGCCGAAATTGCTGCCGATCGCACTCGGCATCATAGGCGGCGCGTCAAAGGCGGGGAGACCAAAAGGCCCGGCCGGCGGGAAGCCTGCCATCGGGCTGCCGACATTCACCTGAGGCGACAGGGCGGTCTTTGCCTTTACTGCTTTCGTTTCCTTCTCAAGCGTGTTGAGGCGGCTCGTCATCCGCTCGATCATCGCCTGCAGCGATGTCAGCGCCTCACGCTCGCGGCCTTCACTTGCGGAAAGATTTTCGCCGATCCCGGCAATGGCCTTTTCCACCGCCTGCGCGGCTTCCATGGTCAGCCGTTCATTATGTTCGAGCCGCTGTGCCATCTGCTCGAAGCGCGTGGCCAGCGCATCCGGCACTTCCGTGCGATGCGCGCGGTCCAGATCCTCGATCTTGCGGGCGATGCTCGTGACCGTGTTCTCGAATGCTTTCACCGTTTCATCGGCGCGGGATTCCGAACGCTCAAGCCGTTCAGCCATCTTGTCGAGATTGGTCTGCAGCCTCTCAATCGCGGCGCGCTGGTTCTCCGCCTGCGACTTTTCTTCAATTGCGCGCAGCGCTGCCTGCACGGCCTGCGGGCCAATGCTGCTGACGCCCTGTTCCATCTTTTCAAGGCGGCTGGCAAGCTGCGTAAGCGTGGATTCAAGCGCCTGCGAGCGGCGCTTTGCCTCTTCGCGCTCCGCCTCAAGCTCGGCGTTCTCGACGCGATGCGAGAGCGAGGCGAGCGTCTCGCGAATTTCGGCCAGCGTGCTGTCGGTGCGCTGCTCGGTCGTTTCGAGGTGATCGACGACCGCGTTCACCGCCTTTTCAAGCGTCTGAATTGTCCGCTGCTCTTCCGGGCGCAGGCCGCCACGGCCACCACGCTCCAGCCGCTCGCCAAGCATCTGAAGCTTGCGCTCCAACGGATCGATGGATGAGCCGGATGAATATCTCTCTTCCGCTTCATATCCTGGCTGCTCGAGACGCTGGGCAAGCTGGCTTACGGTCTGCTCAAGCTTGCGCGTCATCTCGGCTGTGCGCCGCTCGGAATTATCGACACGCTGAACGAGTTCCCGCACCGCCTGTGCGACAGGGTCGAGGTCAGCCGCCGGACCGGGCAGCGAAGTCTGGGAAGGTGTCCTTTCCGGAGGCGAGTACCGGGTCTCCATGGCAGAAGGCTCCTGTCGGCCTACTTCGTCGGTACCGGATTCCATGATGACCTGATTGAGCCAGGTGCCCAAGGTCACGCCAGCGCGCCGGGCGGCCTGCTTCGCCGCTTCGCGCGCCTCAGGCTCAATGCCCTTGACGCTCCATGGAACCCCCGATCGCATCCGAATCACTATGCCCGTTAACCCTTTGGGCCAGTATAAACCGCGCTATATGGTATTTCTCAACGCTGTCTGACCCATAATCTTGTCATTATCGGTCATTTTTGCCGAGGCGGGCTGTCACGGGGCGCGAGAGCCGATCCGGCAAGGCCAATAAAACGGCAATGTCGGTAAACACCGCGTTAATTCCGGGCCTGCCGCAGCGTGATTTTGGAGCTTCTTCAGGGGACGGGGTGATTATTGCGGAGATCGAGCGCCGCGACATCGCTCCAGCGCGACCAGCGCCGCGCTTTCGCAAGATAGGCGTCATGGGAGGCAGCGATGCGGGCGGCGAGATCGCTCGTCGCTGCGAGTTCCGAAAGCACGTCTTTCGAGACTTTCGCCATGGCGGCGGCCACGGGCTCCGGCCATTCCCGCATCTCGGTTCCGCTCTCGGACAGCATCCGCGCAGCAGCCTCGATATTGTGGAAGGTGAAGTCCGCCATCGTCTCGGCGGCGCTCGCAAGGGCGGCCCCGCGCACGATTTCCTGAAGGTCGGGCGGCAGGCTTTCAAAGGCCTTCTTGTTGACCATCAGCTCAAGCGCCGGCCCCAGCTCGTGAAAGGCAGGCAGATAGTAATATTTCGCCACCCGGTCGAGGCCGAAGGCGAGGTCGTTCCACGGGCCCACCCATTCGGCAGCGTCAATCGTGCCGTTCTGCATGGAGGAGAATATCTCGCCCGGCGGCGTCAGCATGACGCTGGCGCCCAGCCGACGCATCACCTCGCCGCCAAGCCCGGCGATGCGAAACCTGAGCCCCTTCAGATCATCCAGAGAACGGATTTCCCGGTTGAGCCAGCCGCCCGCTTGCACGCCGCTCGATCCGGCATAAAAGGGCAGCACGCCGAAAGGCGCATAGGCCTCCTCCCAGAGCGCCTGCCCGCCGCCAAATTGCAGCCAGCCCGCCATTTCCCACGCCATGAGGCCGAAGGGAACGCCGGTGAAATAGTGGAAAACGGGGTTCTTGCCCTGCCAGTAATAGGGCGTGCCATGCCCCATATGGCAGACACCCTGCGAAACGGCATCAAACACTTCGAAAGCGGGAACCATCTCGCCCGCGCCGAAAAGCTTTACGGTGATCCGTCCGCCCGACATGGCGGTGATGCGGTCTGCGAGGCGCTGCGCATTGATGCCGACACCGGGCGCGCCATTCGGCCAGCTTGTCGCCATACGCCATTGATAGGTGGTATCGCCGCGAGCCGATGTTGCGAGGGCCGGCATGGCAATCGCACCAGCCGCCACACCCAGAAATTCCCTGCGCTTCATCTTTTGTGCCCCCGTCCCGGACCGGTTGAATCGGTGAGCGCGAGCATGTCACCCGACGCCCCTTTTCGGCAATGGTCTGAAGAGGAAAGGTCAGGAACCGGAAAAGACCTGCACGACGATGAGCTTGTCGCCGCTGCGCGCAATACCGATGCCGCTCCGCGTCATGTCGGAGGATTGCATGTTCTTGCGGTGGGCGGGGCTTATAGCCCATTTGTCCACCAACGCCTTTGCCAGCGCCTCGTCGCTCATTGAGGCATAGGTCTGCCCCTCAACGATCTGGATATTCTCCGCAACCTTCCCCTTGAAGGTCGGAGAGACGGCAAGTACTCGTTCGTGCGGACCTTGGCCTTCGGGATTGTGGTGGCCGTAAAAGCCGCGAAGCTGCATATCCGCCGCATGGACACTTGCCGCGCGCTGCAATGTCCCGTCATTTGAGAGCGGTGCGACATTGCGGGAAGCGCGGAAGGCATTGACCGCATTGAGAACCGCACGCGACAGAGGGGTTTCGGCCTCGGCGGCCGCACTCGCTGCGGCGGGCAGCGTGACGGTATTTACGTCAATCGGCTTGTCCGGCGACGGGGCACCCGCACAAGCCGCGACAAGCCCGCAAAGGGCCACCAGTAACATCAACCTCGCAAGCAGCATCTTTTCCTCCCGATTCCCTGCTATCGGCCACTACAGCACCGGGACAGGCCCATGCGCAAAAATTTTTGCCGACGAATTGACGTTTACGTCAACGTCAAATAGATTGCGGTCTACTTTCAGTATATGGCCGAAAAGAGCCAGAAACCCGGGTCTGGACGTGATGTCCGGTCCGGCCATCGAGACAGGTTCAGGGAGTAAGAAGGTCATGGAGCAGCAGCTTCACACGGAAACGCAGCCGGGCAGCGCCAGCGCGCGGGGCCAGAACAAGGCCGAAATGTCCAGCGTCACCTGGTCGATCACCGAACTGGCCGAGGAATTCGGCCTGACGACGCGCGCGATCCGCTTTTACGAGGACAAGGGCCTGCTCTCGCCGGAGCGCCGCGGCCAGACACGCATCTATCACCCCCGCGATCGCGCCCGCCTGATTCTCATCGTCCGGGGCAAAAATGTCGGCCTCGCCCTGGCCGAGATCAAGGAAATCCTCAGCCTTTACGATCAGGAAGATGGCTGCGAGACGCAGAACCGCGTGGCTCTGGCCAAGTTCCGCAAGCGCATCGAGCAGCTTCGTGAGCAGCGCAACGAGATCGACCTCCAGATCAAGACTCTGGAAGATAGCTGTGCCCGCCTGGAAGCCCAGATCGAGCGGCAGGTAAAGGCTGCGGCCAAGAGCCCCTCCGCATCAGCGAAGACGAAGAAGCCTGAAAAGGCTATCGTCTGAGGTAATTGGCGCGCTCCGGTCTCCGGAGCGCGGTTTACCCGCTGGAGGTTACACATGCCGAGCTACAAGGCGCCGCTGCGCGAATATCGTTTTCTCCTGAACGACCTTCTCGACCTTTCGCAATATGCGAAATTGCCGGGCTTTGCCGATGCACCCGCAGATCTTGTCGATGCGATTCTGGAAGAAGCGGCCAAGCTCACCGAAGAGGTGCTCCAGCCCCTCAACCAGATTGGCGACCGGGAAGGCTGCAAGCTCGAAAATGGCGTTGTGACGACTCCGACCGGCTTCAAGGAAGCCTACAAGCTGCTGGTCGAAGGCGGCTGGCCCGCGCTGGTGGCTGACACGCAATATGGCGGTCAGGGCTTGCCCAATGCGCTTGGCGTGATCTTCAACGAGATGGTCTCTTCCGCCAACATGGCCTTCGGCATGTATCCGGGCCTGTCGCATGGTGCCTATTCCGCGCTCTCGCAGCACGGCACGGATGAGCAGAAGAAGAAATATCTGCCGAAACTCGTGACGGGGGAATGGACCGGCACGATGAACCTGACCGAGCCGCATTGCGGCACCGATCTCGGTCTGCTGCGCACCAAGGCCGTGCCGGTGGGCGATGGGTCCTACAAGATCAGCGGACAGAAGATTTTCATTTCGGCAGGCGAGCATGATCTTGCCGAAAACATTCTCCATCTCGTTCTCGCGCGCATTGAAGGTGCGCCGCAGGGCGTGAAGGGCATTTCTCTTTTCCTCGTGCCGAAGTTTCTTGTGAACGAAGACGGCTCGCTCGGCGCCCGCAATGGCGTGACCTGCGGCGCGCTGGAAGAAAAGATGGGCATTCACGGCAACGCGACCTGCGTTCTGAATTATGACGACGCCATTGGCTGGCTCGTCGGTGAGGAGCACAAGGGCCTGCGTGCCATGTTCACCATGATGAACGAGGCGCGTCTCGGTGTCGGCCTGCAAGGCCTGTCTCAGTCGGAAGTTGCCTATCAGAACGCCCTCGCCTATGCGCAGGAGCGTTTGCAGGGCCGCTCGCTCACCGGGCCGAAAGCGGAAGACAAGCCCGCTGACCCGCTGATCGTGCATCCTGATGTGCGCCGTATGTTGCTCAACATCAAATCCTTCAATGAAGGCGCACGCGCGCTTCTTGTCTGGACGGCGCTTCACGGCGACCTCTCGCATCGCTCCGACGATGAGAAGACGCGCGAGTTCGGCGATGACATGATGGCGCTGCTGACGCCGGTGCTGAAAGGCTATTTCACGGATCGCGGCTTCATGAATGCGGTCGATGCGCAGCAGATTTTCGGCGGCCACGGCTATATCGCCGAATGGGGCATGGAACAGTTCGTGCGCGATGCGCGCATTGCCATGATCTATGAAGGCGCAAATGGCGTCCAGGCGCTCGACCTTGTTGGCCGCAAGCTCGCGCAGAATGGCGGTCGCGCCGTCTTCGCCTTCTTCAAGGCTGTGGATGATTTCATTGCCGAGAACAAGAATAACGAGGCGCTGAAATCTTTTATCGAGCCGCTTGGCCGCGCCCGTGCCGATCTTGAAACGGCGACCATGTGGTTCATGGAAAATGCGCTGACCAACGCGGACCATGCCGGCGCAGGTTCTACCCCCTATATGCATCTTTTCGGCATTACGGGGCTTGCCTTCATGTGGGCGAAAATGGCAAAGGCCGCGACTGAGAAACTTGCCGCCGCTGAAGGGGGCGACAAGGTTTTCTACGAAACAAAAATAAAGACCGGCCGCTACTACATGGAACATGTGGTGCCCGAAACGGCGACGCATCTCGCGCGCGTCCGTCACGGTGCTGACACCATGATGTCGCTGGCGGCTGGCGAATTCTGATTGCTGCACGTCTCAAGGGAGAGCGAAGAATGAGTGCCGAATACAAGTCCCCCTGGCTGAACGAGGAACTGGAAATCCTTCAGGATGCCGTCCGCAAGTTCTATGAAAAGGAATTCCAGCCCCATGTGGAACGCTGGGAGGAGCAGGGGTCGGTGGATCGTGACGCCTGGCTGAAGGCCGGTGAGGCAGGCATTCTTTGCGCCTCCATCAAGGAAGAATATGGCGGCGGCGGCGGCAATTTCGGTCATGAAATGGTCATCGCGCAGGAGCAGGGCCGCGCCGGCATTTCCGGCTTCGGCAACTC
>NZ_JBATWS010000233.1:0-4384 GCF_049672805.1 Parvibaculum sp. | reverse complement strand
CCCAGAATCTCCCATGCGCCTTTGGCGGTGCATGTCTCTTCGGATTCCACGATGATCGCCGTGCAGACATCGCCGAAGATGAAATGGCTGTCGCGATCGCGGAAGTTGAGATGGCCCGAGCAGATTTCGGGGTCGACGATCAGCACACATTTCGCAGAACCGGAGCGGATCATGTCATGTGCGGTCTGAATGCCGAACGTGGCGGATGAGCAGGCCACGTTCATGTCGAAGCCGAAGCCTTCAATGCCGAGCAGGTCTTGCACTTCCACGGCAATGGCCGGATAGGGCCGCTCTAGATTGGAGCAGGCAACGAGAACGGCGTCGATATCGGCAGCCGTCTTGTTCGCCCGCGCCATGGCCTTTTTCGCCGCATCAACTGCCATCTCCGCAAGAATGGACGGCTCGTCATTGCTGCGCTGGCGCAGGCGCGGTGCCATGATGTTGGGATCGAGAATGCCGCTCTTGTTCATCACATAGCGGGCTTCAATGCCCGACGCCTTCACGATGAAATCGACACTCGATTCATTCAGAGCCTCGACCTCGCCTCGCTCAATGGCGGCCGCGTTCTCTTCGTTGAACTTGCGGACATAGGTGTTGAAGCTGTCGACCAGTTCTTTATTGCTTATGGAATGGGGTGGCGTAAAAACGCCCGTCCCGCTTATGACGACTTTGTTCACTGTTCACCTGACGGTTCTTGATATCGCTGCCGATCTCAACCCTGCGACTGTATCGCTTTATACGGGATGAAGATGCGGGGCTCCCCCTTTGTTCATGGAAGCTAAAATAGAACAGCGCATCCATGGATGCTACTGCCGAGCAGGCCGGGAGAGAGGAAGAGGCTATGAGTGAGGGTAAACCGGCAGGCGGCGCGGGGAGTTCACTGCCTCAGGCACCGCTGGAGGCGGCCGAGATAGGCGCTCTCACACTCACGCAGATGTCCGCCTTTGCCTCGGCGCTGATTGCGGACGGGCTGGAAAACCCTAGCTCTCCCTTGCGTAAACCTGCGCTCGCGACAGTTGGCGCAGGCGGGCTGCCTGCCGTGCGGACGGTGATTCTGCGCTTTGCCGATGAAGCCCACCGGACACTGGGCTTTTTCACCGATGCCCGCTCCCCCAAGGTGGCGGAACTTCAACAAAACCCGCGCGCCGCGCTGCTTTTCCACGATCCGCGCTGCGACATGCAGCTTCGGCTCTCAGGAAGGGCGGAGATTCGCGTGGGTGATGAGGTTGCCTGGGCGCGTGCAGCGGCGCCGAGCCGCCGGGCCTATCTCGTTACCGCAGCGCCCGGCACGCTCTCGCCAGGGCCGGTGTCGGGCCTCCCTTCTGATGTGGAAGGAATCATCCCGCCGCTGGAACGGCTTGAGGAAGGACGCGCCAATTTCGCGTTGATCGAATTTCGGGTGGAGGAGAGAGACATGCTCATCCTCAGCCGCGCAGGCAACCGCCGCGCCCGCTTCCGCCTTGAAGGCGGGCGCGAGGCGGCCAGCTGGCTGGTGCCCTGAGCAGCAGGGCTCAGATCATGGACGCGGCGCGGCCGCTCGCCTCGTCTTTCTTCTCGGTCTTGGCCTCATCCTTGCTGCTGGCCGCAAGGCGTGGCGCCTCGCCCGCATCCGCCGCGCGGATTTCGCCGCTCACCTGACCGCCCTGTTCGACTTTCAGTTCGCCATAACGAACCGTGCCCGTCACGCGGCCGGAGGAATTGATGGTGAGGCACTTCTTCACGGTCAGCGTGCCATCGAACTTACCGTTCACTTCCGCTTCTTCAACGGTCGCATCGCCGCGCACATTACCAGTTTCCGTAATCGTGAGCGTGCCGCTTTCAATGGTCGCCTGAACATCGCCTTCAATCACGAGCGAGTCACAGGACTGGATCTTGCCTTCAAGCTTGAGGCCACGGCCGACATGGAGATTGGCTGCCGGGGCCGGGCTGCTGGATGAAGGATTGATGCTGGTCGATTGAAGCGTGCGCACGGGCGTCTTCCTTGCTTGATAAGAGGGAGTGACGACACGCGTGCCAGCCTTGTCGTCTTCGTCGGTGTGATTTTCTGCAGGGCGCGGGTCTGATGGCGTTCCCTTTGTCTGCACGTCATCGCTGCTGCGCGCGCCGGACGAATCCGGTGCGGGTGCAGTGTCGGAAACACCCTTGGGGCGCTTGAACATTTTTGAATCCCCTCCACTGGAACTGGAACGGACTTGAAACTATGCGCGCAACGTGGCTCGCATGTGCCGACAATGTGGCGGAACATTGATTGCGCGCAGTCAGCAGCGCATAACGGTGCTTAATTATTAGTTTTTGTTTTGCGCCAATGCGGAGCAGGTCTTGTGGCGATGACAGGTCACAAGATGGTCGTTGACGATTCCGACGGCCTGCGCGAAGGCATAAACAATCGTCGGTCCGCAAAACTTGAAGCCGCGCTTCTTCAGTTCCTTCGACATGGCAATGCTCATCGGTGTCTCTGCGGGCACCTGCGAGAGCTGCTTCCATTTATTCTGGACGGGCACACCATCGGTGAAGTCCCAAAGGAAATCTGAAAAGCGCTCACCCCTTTCCATCATGGCGAGATAGGCTTTCGCATTGCCGATCGTCGCTTCGATCTTGCCGCGATGGCGGATGATGCCGGGGTTCTGGAGAAGTTTCTCGACCTTGGCGGGCTTGTAGCGGGCAATCACTTCCGGTTCGAAACCATCAAAGGCTTCGCGAAAACTTTCTCGTTTTCTGAGAATGGTGATCCAGGAAAGCCCGGCCTGAAACCCGTCGAGAATGAGCTTCTCGAAAAGCGCGCGATCATCATATTCCGGCACGCCCCATTCTTCATCGTGATAGGCGATGTAGAGCGGGTCTTCTCCCGGCCAGGGGCATCGCTGGATGTCAGTCGCCATCTGTTTCCACCTCGGCGGTTTCACCACTGCCGATGCTAGCCTCAAGCCATTCCGGCACTTCCGGCCTGATTTCCGAAAGCTCCGCTTCCAGCACCGCTCCCCTGATGAGGTCGAGCCGCAGCAGCGCCAGCGCGCGTCCCGTTTCAGCGTCGGTAGAGTGGATCGTGCCCACTTCACGCATGCCGCCCTTCACCGGCGTGCCGGGCGCGGGCATGTCACCTTCCACATGCACAGGCAAAAGCCGTTTGCGCACGCTGCCGCGCCGCTTCGTCCGCGAGGTTACTTCCTGCCCGACAAAGCAGCCCTTGTGGAAATCGATACCGTTAAGTTCCGCAAAATTGACCTCAAGCGGAAAGGTCCGATCCGGTTCAAAATCATGTGCCGCATCGCCTATTCCAAGCTGAATGCGGTGGCTGTGCCACGCAGTTTCAGACACGGCGGTGGCACCCGCTGCCCTGATCGCGCCATCAACCCCATCCCTTGGCAGGATCGCACGCCGCCCCATGGCCTCAAGGCGCGGGTCGGGCAGACCCGGTCCTTCCTGCATGGGTGCCGCATCCTCGTTCCAGAAGGCGACCACGGCCTGTTCGGTGCTGATATCGGCGATCTCCACCTTGGCGCGGAGTTTGTACATGGTGAGCCGCTTGACAAGATCGGCTATCCGCGCGCCATCGCAATCGAGCAGCACGGCGCTCTCGTCGTCAGGGTCGGCGGTCATGAAGAAGTCGAAGAGGAATTTGCCCTGCGGCGTCAGCAGGGCGGAATAGACAAGGTTTTTGCCGTCGGCGCGGTCCACATTATTGGTCACGAGGTTCTGCAGGAAGCTTCGTGCCTCCGGCCCGCTCACCCGAATGATACCCCGCCCCTCAAGCGTGGAGGCCATCGCCCCGCCTGTCGCCCCGGTCATTTCCATCCCGCCTTGTTTGTCCTTCCACAAGATGTAGGACCGCCTTTGTCGCTCCGCAAGTCAGGCCGGAAGGACAGGCGAGCCTTGGCATCCTATCCGCCGCCTCCTATAAACGCCGGGGATGGTGGCTGGCGCTGCCATCCCCCCTGGGTTTCCCTGTCCGCTGCTGCCGGAACGCCGAATGCGCATTCTTTTCATCGCTTCAAACCGCATCGGCGATGCCGTGCTCTCCACGGGCATTCTGGGCGGGCTGATGGAGCGCTATCCGGGCGCCGAGTTCTGGGTAGCCTGCGGGCCGCTCGCCGTGCAGGTCTTTGCCCATGCGCCGGGTGTCACCCGCATCATCGAGATGCGGAAGGAAAAAAGGGCGGGCCATTGGCGAAAGCTCCTGAAAGCCGTTCTCTTCCGCCGTTTCGAGGTGGTGGTGGATCTGCGCGGTTCGGCGACGGCCTGGCTCACCTTCGCGCGCAAACGCCACATTCTGAAGCCCGACCATGAGCTTCACCGCGTTGTCCATAATGCGCGTGTCGTGGACATGGACCCGCCCCCGTCGCCCCGCGTCTGGCCGGGCGATGCCGCGCGGGCCCGCGCTGTGGAG
>NZ_JBATWS010000232.1:0-15384 GCF_049672805.1 Parvibaculum sp. | reverse complement strand
ATGTGGATGCCCGGCGTGTCACGCGGGATGATGATGGTGGATTGCTGGCTGTGGCGCTGTGCATCCGGATTTGTCTTGCCCATCAGGAGCAGTAGCTTGCACCGCGGATCCATGATGCCTGATATCCACCATTTTCGGCCATTGATGACATAGTCATCGCCATCCGCGCGGATTTCCGTCTCTATGTTGGTGGCATCCGATGAGGCAACCTGCGGCTCTGTCATGAGATAGGCCGAGCGGATTTCGCCGTTCAGCAGCGGCTTCAGCCATTTGTCCTGCTGCTCGCGCGTGCCGAACTTCGCCAGCACTTCCATATTGCCGGTGTCGGGCGCGGCGCAGTTGAAGACTTCCGACGACCAGGGCACGCGACCCATGATCTCGGCAAGCGGCGCATATTCGAGATTGGTAAGACCAGCGCTGAACTCGCCATACTCGACCGGCAGGAAAAGATTCCAGAGACCCTGCTCGCGCGCCTTTTCCTTCAGCTCATCAATCTTCGGCCAATGCTTCCAGAGATTTGCCGGGTTCGTCACCCAGTCATAATGCGCCTGTTCATTGGGATAGATGTATTCATCCATGAAGGCCTGAAGCTGGGCAATCAGGCCTTTCGTCTTTTCACTATGTTCGAAATTCATCGGGGGAGTTCTTTCTTTGAGATTCAGGAAAGGATGAGCCCGCCATCGACGATGATCGTCTGGCCGTAGATGTAGGAGGCGAGCGGCGAGGCAAGGAAGATCGCGGCGCCTGCCATGTCTTCCGGCGTACCGAGGCGGCCAGCGGGAATGCCACGAATGGCCATTTCGCGGCGCTTCGGATCTTCGGTCGTGACCTTGGTGAGTTTGGTATCGACAAGGCCCGGCGCGATGCCGTTCACGCGGATACCGTCGCTCGCCCATGCTTCGCCGAGCGTGCGGGTGAGGCCGACGGCGCCTGTCTTCGATGCGTTATAGGCGGGGTTGCCGCGCGTGGAGTGAAAGCCTGCGGTGGAACTGACCGTGATGAGGGAGCCTTTCGCTGCGGCGAGCATGTCGTGGAACTTGATTGCGCAGGCCATGAGGCTGTTCAGGTTCACATCCATGACTTTCTGGAAGCCATCCATTTTGAACTCGCCGCGCTTGTAGATGACGGTGCCCTGGCTCAGCACCAGCACATCCAGCTTCTTGAAGGGTGGCTCATAGGCTTCGATGGCATCGAAGTCGGAAATGTCCATATGGGCGTAGTGAAGGCCGGTCATGTCTGACCCTTCGACGCCTTCATAATCCTTCGCGCTCGCGCGCGTGCCCCAGACATGAACTTCTGCACCGCGTGTGCGGAAGGCATGTGCGATGCCATTGCCGATGCCGCTTGATCCGCCCACGACGAGAACCGTCTTGCCCGAAAAATCCGTGTCTTTCATTTTTGCTTCCTGTTTTCTTTTCGTGCGATGCGTCTTGCGTCAGGCGATCCAGCGCAGGGCGCGGTTGAAAAGGCCGACCGTGCTTGCGTGAAGCATATCGCCGGTTTCCTTCGGTGCCTTGCCCTCGCAAGCCCGTGCATATGTGCCTTCCAGAATGATGCCGAGCTTGTAGCAGGCGAGTACGCCGTACCATTCGATATGGCTCATATCGCGCGTGGTGAACTGGCGGTAATGTGCGACGAGTTCATCCGCATCCGGAAAGCCATCCCAGGGGCGAACGCCGACGGCACCGGCAGCCGTGCCATCCCCTTCCGGCCAGGTGGCAAGCAGCCAGCCGAGATCAAGCAGCGGGTCGCCAATCGTGGTCAGCTCCCAATCGACAATGGCGGCAAGTTCCGGCCCGTCATAACGGAACATCACATTGGCGAGATGATAGTCGCCATGAATGATACCGGGGATAAAGTTTTTTGGCCGGTGATCTTCCAGCCATTTTGCGACCCTGGCGACGCCGGGAATACCATCCGCCCCCGGCCATGACGGGAACTCGCGGTAGCTTTCAAGCTGCGACTGCCAGCGCGCAACCTGACGCTCAAGATAGTTATCGACCTTACCGAAATCGGCGAGGCCCGCCTTTTCATGATCGACGGCACCGAGCTTTGCGATGCCTTCGACAAGAGCAAATCCCATGCGTCGGCGAATGGCGGGATCGGAAGCGTGAAGCTCGGGAAGGCCGACAGTCGGATTGAAGCCGTTGATCGGCTCCATCAGATAGAAGGCGGCACCGATCACATCTTCTTCGGGACAGGCGGCAATCAGGCGGGGATGGGGCACATCCGTATCTGCGATGGCGGCGAGCATGCGCGCCTCGCGGCGCATCGTGTCGTTCGAGTTCTTGCGCAGATGTGGCGGCGGGCGGCGCAGCACATAGGTGCGGCCTGCGCGTGTGAAGCGCAGCAGGATATTCTGCGTGCCGCCACCCAGAAGCGTCGCCTCCTCAAGCGGACCCTCGCCCAGCCCCTGCCCGTCCATCCAGCGGGCGAGCGCAGCAAGATCGACGGGAATGTCTCCCATCCGACCCCTCCCTGTTTGGTGTTGTCTCGCCTTCCGGCCCCTGCGAGATGCGGGCAGGTACCGTTAGGTCAAGCGTTTTATCCATTTGACCTAATATGCAGGGCCGGGGCATCCTGTCAACATGGTGGAGAAAACAGCAATCGCAGCAAAACCCCTGTCTGCGCGGGAGCAGATCAAGCTTGCCGCGCGGCGGCTCTTTGCCGAGCGCGGCATTGATGGCGTGACGGTGCGCGAGATCGTGGAAGCCTCGGGGCAAAAGAACCACGGCGCGCTCTCCTATTATTTCGGTACGAAGGAAGCGCTTGTCCGGGAACTGGTGGTGGATGGCGCGAAGCTGATCGACATCCGCCGCAATGCCTTTCTTGATCGGCTGGAAGCAGAGGGCGGGCCGAACGGTATTCGCGAGGTGGTGGAGGCGCTGGTTTACCCTTCCATCAATCTCGCGGAAGAAACGGAAACGGCGGAAGACAGCTATATCCGCTTCATCGCGCTTCTCGGCATGAGCCATCGCGAGTTCTTCATGGAGGCGCTGGAGAACCGCTGGAACTCCGGCTATCTGCGCTGCCTTGACCATCTGCGCCGGTTGATGCCGCCCATGCCGGCTGCGGCGAAGAACCAGCGCTTCATCTTTCTGGGTGCGTTTCTCACGAGCGTGATTGCGGCGCGGGAGGCCGCCCTTGCAGACCGGTCGCGGCCGCATCCGATGTGGCGTTCGGAGGCAACCCTTCATCATTTCATCGGCCTGCTGACGGCGATGCTTGCCGCACCGCTTGACGAGGCGCTGGCGGGCGGAAGCTGGGATATGGGCGGAGAGCCTCTCTCGATTGTTGGATCGATGGGCATGATCCTCGACTGAACATCAAGAGAACGACCCAAAAAGAAAAAGCAGGAGGTTTCAGTGGCCGGAGATTACGACATCATCATTGTGGGCGGCGGCATTGGCGGCTCGGCGATGGCGGCGACGATGGCGAAAGCAGGCCGGAGCGTGCTGCTGCTCGAAAAGAGCGCTGTCTATCAGGATCATGTACGTGGCGAATGGATTTCGCCCTGGGGCGTGGTGGAGACCAAGCGCCTTGGCCTTTACGACCTGCTGATGAGCGCTGGCGGGCATCATGTCGCGCAGCACGTCACCTATGGCGAGACAAAGACGCCCGAAGAGGCGGAGGCCGCGCCGCTGCCGCTCGACGCGTTCATTCCGGGGATACCGGGACCGCTTTCAATCGGCCATCCCAAGCATTGCCAGACGCTGTTCGACGAAGCGGTGCGCTCCGGCGCAACGGCAGTGCGCAATGTCGATGTGACAAGGATCGAGACGGGCAAGACGCCGCAGGTGGAATACACGCATGAGGGCGAGAGCCATAACGCGACCGCACGGATCATCATTGGCGCGGATGGCCGCACCTCGACCGTGCGGACGGCCTTTGGCATCGAGCTTCATCAGGACAAGCCGCACCATATGTTTGGCGGCATCCTTGTCGAGAATGCGCATGGCTGGAATGACCGGCGGCAGGCCATCGGCACGGAAGGCGATTTTGCTTTCCTTGTTTTCCCGCAGGGAAATGGACGGGTGCGTGTCTATGGCAGCTACCCGCTGACCGACAGGCGACGCTTTGCGGGTGAGGACGGGGTCAGGCTCTTCCTCGATTCCCTGCGCATGAAATGTGCACCGGAGAATATTCACCTCGCCAATGCAACGCCCGCAGGGCCGCTCATGAGCTATTTCAACAATGACTCATGGACCGATGAACCCATGGTTGAAGGCGGCGTGCTGATTGGCGATGCAGCGGGCTGGAATGATCCCATCAACGGGCTTGGTCTTTCGATCACCTATCGCGATGTGCGGATGGTCAGCGACCTCTTGAAGGAAAATGACGACTGGCGCCCGGAGCTCTTCAAGCCTTACGCGGAAGAGCGCTATGAGCGGATGCGCCGTCTGCGCTTTGCCGCGAAGCTGCAGGCGACGCTTGATGCGGAATTTGGCGAGGAAGCCCGTGAACGCAGGCGCCGCTATGAGGAACGCTCCAAAGCCGATCCGACACTTGGCGCCCATGCCGCCGCCATCATGGCGGGACCGGAAGTGTTGCCGCCAGAAATGTTCACCGAGGAACGCCGCAAATTCGTGCTCGGCAAAAATTGAGGGGAAAGGAATGAGGATCGATATTGAAGATTTCAACGCGCGATGGCTTGCCAAATGGAGCGAGAAAGACGTGACGGCCCTGCTCTCCTTCTATGCGAAGGACACTATCTATCGCGATCCGCAGGTGCCGGACGGGTTGAACGGTGAAGAACAGCTCGGTGCCTATCTGAAGCAGCTCTTCGACAACACGCCCTCAATTCTCTACACGCCGCATGAAACGTGGAAGACCGAGAACGGCTTCTGCGGGCGCTGGTATGGCAGCTTCACCGGACCTGACGGCAAGAAGGGCGTGATACGCGGCTTCGATCTGGTGGTGCTGGAAGGCGATCGGATCAAGCTCAACGAAGTCTATGTGCATGAAGTGAGCAAGATTCCTGATTAAGGGAACACAAGGAAGAACAAGGGAGGAGAGAATGACCGATACGCTCGACCTGCCAATCGTGGCTTCATCGGCGATAACGCCGGAATGGATGACAGCAGCGCTGCGCAAGGCGGGGCATGATGTGACGGTGGCAAATGTCACCGGCAAGCGCGTTGGCACCGGACAAGTGGGCGAGAGTGTGCGCTTCACGATCGACTACAAGGGTGATGCAGGCTCTGCGCCACGCAGCCTTGTGGGCAAGTTCCCTTCTTCCGATCCTGACAGCCGCGCCACCGGCGTCAATTTTGGTAACTATATCCGCGAGGTGAATTTCTATCGCACGCTGAAGGCGAGTGCGGGCATTACCACGCCTGTCTGCCTTCACGCAGATGTGGACCCGGAGACGAGCGATTTCGTGCTTCTCATGGAAGACCTTGCGCCTGCACAGCCCGGCGACCAGATGAAGGGCACGAGCGTGGAAGAGGCGCGGCTTGTGCTTGGCGAGGCGGCAAAGCTCCACGCCTCGCACTGGCAAGATGATGCGATGGATGAGATCGACTGGCTTTTCGAAACAAAGGCCGCCCCGAAATATACGCAGCCCGATCTCATCAAGACGCTATGGCAGGCTTTCCGCGAGCGCTATGGCGATGCCATTCCTGCCGATTGCATCGAGATTGGCGAGGCGATCACGCGTAATTTCGAGTTCTATCGCTCCTATGAGGGGCCGCGCTGCCTGACACATAATGATTTCCGGCCCGACAATATGATGTTCGGCACGGCGGAAGGCGGCTATCCCGTTTCGGTGGTGGACTGGCAATCGGTCGGCTATGGCTGCTGCATGGCCGACGTGTCCTATTTCCTCAGTGGTGCGCTCAAGCGCGACATTCGCCGCGAACATGAGAAAGACCTTCTCACCGAGTACCACACCAGACTGCGCGAGTATGGCGTGACGGGCTACTCCTTCGAAGAAATGATGAAGCATTACGCGCTTTACAGCTTTTCCCTTTTCAACATGGCCTTTACCGCCTCCATGATCGTGGAGCGGACGGAGCGTGGCGACAAAATGTTCTTCCAGATGCTGCGCGGCGGTGCCGACCATGTGCTTGATACGGGGGCGCTCTCGCTTCTTCCGAATTGAGGAATTTCAGCATCCGGCGGATACTGTCCAAGGAGACGAGGGAGGACGGGATGCAGGAGTCGCATGTGATCGGCGGGACGACACCGCCGCTCAGGGAGCAGACAATCGGCGCGGCGCTTGCGGAAGCCGCGGAGAAATGGCCGGATACGGAGGCGCTTGTCTCCGTGCATCAAAATATTCGCTGGAGCTACCGCGACCTCAACGAGAAAGCCGAAGCGCTGGCCGCGGGCCTGCTCGCGCTTGGCCTCAGGCGGGGGGACAGGCTTGGCATCTGGTCGCCCAACAACGCCGAATGGACGCTGACGCAATTTGCGACCGCGAAGGCGGGGATCATTCTCGTCAACATCAATCCCGCTTACCGGCTTTCCGAACTCGAATACACGCTGAACAAGGTGGGTGTTAACGCGCTCATCACGCCGGAGCGTTTCAAGACATCAGAATATGTAGCGATGGTCGAGGACCTTGCGCCGGAGATCGCGCAGGCGTCAGGTGCCGTTTCTTCCTCGCGGCTCCCGCATTTCAAGCATGTGATCCAGATCGGCGGCACGCCGCGTCCGGGCTGGCGCGGTTTTGACGAGATCACCTCGCTCGCGCGGGAGGAAGACCGGCAGATTCTCGCCGAGACGACGCAGAGCCTCGATTGCCGCGATCCGATCAATATTCAGTTCACCAGCGGCACGACGGGCCTGCCCAAAGGGGCAACGCTGTCGCATCACAATATTCTCAACAATGGCTTCTTTGTCGGGCGGAGTGTCGGGCTGAAGCATGGTGACCGGCTCTGCATTCCCGTGCCGCTCTATCATTGCTTTGGCATGGTGATGGGCAATCTCGGCTGCCTGACGCATGGCGCAACGATGGTCTATCCGGCAGAGGCCTTTGACCCGCTCGCCGTGTTGCAGACGGTGGAGGCCGAACGTTGCACCGGGCTTTACGGTGTGCCGACCATGTTCATTGCAGAACTCGGGCACCCGGATTTTTCGAAGTTCGATCTCTCATCGCTCCGCACCGGCTGCATGGCAGGGTCGCCCTGCCCTGTAGAAGTAATGAAGCAGGTGATCTCCCTCATGAACATGAGGGATGTCACCATTGCCTATGGCATGACGGAGACGAGTCCGGTGAGCTTTCAGACAGGCGAGGATGATCCGCTGGAGCGCCGCGTCTCCACCATTGGCCGCGTGCAGCCGCATCTTGAATGCAAGATCGTGGACCTTGACGGCAACACCGTACCGCGCGGCACACCGGGCGAGCTTTGTACGCGCGGCTACTCCGTGATACTCGGCTATTGGGACGATGAGGAGAAAACCGCAGAAGCGATTGACGCAGATGGCTGGATGCATACAGGCGACCTCGCCATCATCGACGAGGAAGGCTATGGCAATATTGTCGGACGACTGAAGGACATGGTCATTCGCGGCGGCGAGAATGTCTATCCGCGCGAGATCGAGGAATATCTCTATCGCCACCCCAAGGTGGAAGACGTCGCCGTTGTCGGTGTTCCGGATGTGAAGTTCGGTGAAGAGCTTTGCGCCTGGATCAAGCTGAAGCCCGGCGAGAGCGCAACGGAAGACGAGATCAAGGCTTTCTGCAAGGGCCAGATCGCGCATTACAAGGTACCGCGTTATGTGCGCTTTGTGCCCGAATTTCCGATGACGGTGACGGGCAAGGTGCAGAAGTTCCAGATCCGCGACGCGATGATCGCCGAGTTGAAACTGGAAATCGTAAAGACGGCCTGACCGGCTCTCAGCCGTCTATATCCTTGTAGAAAAAAGATGCCGTGAACACGGCGATGACAAGCGCAATGCCGATGAAATCTGCCCAGAGCCAGTCGGCATCAAAGGGCAGCGGCACACCGGCGAGACGCAACAGCGCTTCGATGCCGGTGACGAGAGCCGCACCCGCCGCGCATGTGAGGACATGCGCGGCGATACGGCCATGTGTGACGCGCCAGCTCACTTCTCCGCTCAGGCGGCGAGGAAGCCTTCGAGGCGCTTGCGGATGATCTCTTCCGCGTCGGAGACGAGACGCTCGATCAGCTCCTTGCAGGTCGGGATGTCATGGATGAGGCCGGCGACCATGCCGCAGCTCCAGGCGCCTGCATCCATCTCGCCACCCTGCATGACACGCGGATAGACGCCGCCCACATATTCCTTGATGTCATCAATGGTGGTGGCTGCCCCCTTGGCCTGCTCGATCTCGACGATCTTTTCCACCGCCGCATTGGCAAGCACGCGTTCCGTGTTGCGCAGCGGGCGCATGATGAGGCGCGTATCAAGTTCGGTAGCGGCAAGCAGCGCCTTCTTCACATTTTCATGCACAGGCGCTTCCTTCGTGGCGATGAAGCGCGTACCCATATTGATGCCATCGGCACCGAGCGCGAGCGCGGCGACAAGCTGCGAGGCCGTGCCCATGCCGCCCGAAGCAACGAAGGGAACTTTCAGCTCTTCTGCTGCGCGGGGCAGGAGGATCATGTTCGGAATGTCGTCCTCGCCCGGATGACCGCCGCATTCGAAACCGTCAACGCTCACCGCGTCACAGCCGATCCGTTCCGCCTTCAGCGAGTGGCGAACGGAGGTGCATTTATGGATGACCTTGATGCCGCCAGCCTTCAGGGCGGGCATATAGGCTTCGGGGCTGCGGCCCGCCGTTTCCACGACCTTCACGCCGCCCTGAATGATGGCGTCGATATATTCCGGGTAAGGCGGGTTGGAGAAGCCCGGCAGGAAGGTGAGGTTCACGCCGAAGGGCTTGTCGGTCATGTCCTTGCATTTCGCGATTTCCTTCGCGAGTGCTTCCGGCGTCGGCTGGGTGAGGCCCGTGATGATGCCCAGGCCGCCTGCGTTGGAAACGGCGGCCGCCATTTCCGCGAGGCCGACGAAATGCATGCCGCCCTGAATGACCGGATGCTTGATGCCGAAGAGTTCCGTAATGCGTGTCTTCATGTGAGCGTCTCCCCATTGCCTGTCCGGGTCGCCTTATGTCTGCGACCTTGCTGCCGGGCACGATACCCCTATCGGTGCGATTTCGGAACTCACCTCATGCGCAAATCCCGTTCAGCGGGGAACAGCCGGTTTCACGATTCTGGCGGGCGAGCCGTTTGCGAGTTGCCAAACCCGAGTTCCCCGGCCAGCAGTGCGAGCGGCGGCGCCTCATGGATGAAGCCGTAGCGGGTGACGCTCGTTTCGAGCGGGAGAACACCGAACCGCTTGTGGAGCATCTCGACCTTTTCCTGCAAGGCAGCATCGGGCGTCGCGGGCTGGCGCACAATGGCGAGCACAAGCACATCCCGCCGCGACGCGCTTGCGGTTTCATTTCCGAAGAGATGTCGGACACCCGGGACGGAGCGCAGACCGCTCTGCCCCGACTCTCCATCCTTCACGACAGAAGAAGAGAGCTTGCCGATCAGCACCGCCGCCCCGAAGGGGAAGGTGCCATTGATATCGAAGATGAGCTTGTCTGTATTGAGGGAGCGGAAATTGTTGCCCGCGGCCCCTTCCGCCTCAAGCGTCGAGAACTCGATCCCCGCCGTCATGGTGACGGCAGAACCGGTAAGAATGTGCGGCTCGATCGACATTTTCACGCCGATCTCCTTCTCGAA
Source organism: Parvibaculum sp. (assembly GCF_049672805.1). Lineage (GTDB taxonomy): Bacteria > Pseudomonadota > Alphaproteobacteria > Parvibaculales > Parvibaculaceae > Parvibaculum. Next base: position 5,686 of record NZ_JBATWS010000232.1, on the reverse strand, counting down.
ATCGCCGCTGCCGCCCTCACCCGTCGCGACGATATAAACCTCGGTGCCATCAAAAATCTGCGAGGTTTCGCCAAGCCGCGCAACGATGGAAGGGGAGGCATCAATCGTCACATAGCTGCGCCTGTCATTCGCGATGCTCAGCGCGTATGTCACGTCGGGAATTTCGATGGTGGCCGAACTCGTTGCTGTCCAGGTGGAATTATTGCCGCCGGACGGGTTGGTATAGGTGAAGTCGAGAAGCTGCGCACCGAACTGGATTTGCAATGCAGAGAGAAGGTCGATACCCGCCGATGAGGTACTCTCGCCATTGCGGCGGATAATATAGGCATCGACAATGACGTTTTGCTGCTCGCATTTCGCGCTGAGACGTTCGGCTTCTTCAGCGGTGGCGGGGCGCTCCTTCCCGTTCTTATCAATGAAGCTGAAATCAAGCTGAAGGCCGCTTAGATTATATTCGCTGCCGTCATCATCATCGTCGTCGTCATCATCTTCATCATCATCATTCTTTCGGGGCGCCCGGCAGACGAATTCTTCGACGTCTTCCAGCACCTCATTGAGAGGCGGCACCTTTGTCTGCGGCCGTGCAGGGTCGCCTGCCTCATAGGCAGCCTTCATATAGAGGCTTATCGTATCGCTGCTCCTCACACGGGCGTCGTGGCCGCGGCGATGCAGGCTATAGGCAAGCTGCTCATAATTGCCACGGAGCGCGGCCAGCGCGGCTGCGTTCCACAAGGCTTCATTGTCAGTGATGGAGGCTGCCTGAACGAAAGCGTTCATTGCCTGTTCGTAATTGCCCAGCATGTCATGGACCATGCCGGCATAGAACCAGGCAGGCCAGTAATCACGCGATAGACGCGCCGCCGTTTCGAAACCGACACGGGCAAGATGCAGTTCGAAATCCGTGCGGTTCTTCTGATGCAGAAGAGCGAGCGCGCGGTTGTAATGGCTTTCATATGAACGGGGTTCAAGCGCGAGGTCTGGCACGGAGGGGCCGGGCGCCATGTATCCGTCAACCGCCTGCAGATTCTTCTCAAGCTGGGCGCCGGAAATACATGCCGACAGTGAAAGAAAGAGAAGCGAGGCAGACATAAGCCGCCGCGCAAACAAACCCCGCCCCATTGAACCTCTCATCATGCCATTCCGGTTTCCCTGAGCGGGAAACCGGAATGATACCCGACCTCTAGCGATCCTCGATGCAGACCGCCTGCATATACTTCTTGCTGTCGCTGCCCTTGGTAAAGAGCAAAAAGCCTTTGTAGTGCTTTCCGTCTGTTTCCGCCTTGTAGGTTGCGGAGTAGCTGTCCGGCAGTTTCACGCCATCGTCCGTGTAGGAGGCAGGCTGTTTCTCGAAATTGAAGGGAGAAACCTTCACATAGCTGTCATTGCTGCAGTGGAGACCGGCCCAGCGCAGCGTCCTGGCATTGCCATCATAAACGGCAACGAGGCATCTCCCGTCGCGCGGACGGAAGCGGATCTGCGTGTCATTGTCGCCCTGCACCTTGTGGTCACCCGCGACATAGACCTTCAACTGCTTCTCCTGCACCGACGAGCTTTCATTGAACTTGGAGTAGGTATCAACGCAGTTGATATTCACATCTTCCTTTGCCTCAAGGTCTGCTTTCGCGCCCTTGTAGCAATTGCATTTGTATTTGGCGGCGGCAGCCGGGGACGCCGCAAAGGCGGCCATAACAAGAACGGCGCCGAGAAGTATGTGTCGCATATTACCTCCGGGGGTTGATCCTGCGGACGGCCAGAGCCTTCGACCTGCCCACGACGCCCAACAATTGGCATCATAAATGCCATATTTCAACCCGCTTCAGTCAACTTTCCGGCATCATCCTTTCAGGGAAGTGAAAAACCGGCGGAAATGCGCAGTTCCCCGTTTCTGATCATGCCATTTTATGTCATTAATCATGCCAATAGACCAATGGGAGCGGGGTTCGGGACATGAAAAAGTGGCAGATCTATTCACTCGCAGCAGTGGTGATTCTGGCAGCGCTGGCGGGGACGGCCTATTCCTTCCGCAAGGACATCATTCTTTATGCCGTGGCCACACGCGCGCGCGACGCGACATATGTTGCCCCGAACCGGGACATTGTCTGGCAGCAAGGGCCAGCAGAGGCGGAAGTGCCTGCCGACAAGCGTTCGCCCAATATCGTTCTCATTCTCGCGGATGATCTTGGTTTCAACGATATCAGCCTTTATGGCGGCGGGCTGATTGAGACACCGAATATCGACGCGCTTGCGCGGAGCGGCGTCAATTTCTCTACCGCCTATGCCGGCACCGCAGCCTGCGCACCTTCTCGCGCGATGATCATGACGGGGCGCTATGGCACGCGGACGGGATTTGAGTTCACCCCCACCCCGCCCGGAATGACGCGCATTGTGGATCTCTTTTACAATGACGGGACGCGGCTTCATGAAATGAAGTTCGACAAGGAAGGTGTTGAGAAGGCGCCGCCCTTCCGCGAACAGGGATTGCCCGGCTCGGAGATCACGCTTGCAGAGGCGCTGAAGCCGCAGGGCTATCACACGGTCCATATCGGCAAGTGGCATCTCGGCAATTCGCCGGAGTTCCTGCCCAATGCGCAGGGCTTTGATGAAAGCGTGATGCTGGAAAGCGGCCTCTTCCTGCCGGAAGACAGCCCCGATGTCGTGAATGCGAAGCTGCCCTTTGATCCGTTCGACCAGTTCCTCTGGGCGCGGATGCAGTATGCCACGTCCTATAATGGCGGTGAGTGGTTTGAGCCGCGCGGCTACCTCACCGATTTCTATACGGATGAGGCGATCAAGGTGATCGAGCAGAACCGCAACCGCCCCTTCTTCCTCTATCTCGCGCATTGGGCCGTGCATACGCCGCTTCAGGCGGCAAAGGCAGATTATGACGCGCTGTCGCATATCGAAGATCACACCGAACGCGTCTATGCGGCGATGATCCGCGCGCTTGATCGCAGCGTCGGCCGCGTGATGGAGGCGCTGAAGGAAAACGGGCTTGATGAAAACACCATCGTCATTTTCTCAAGCGACAATGGCGGCCCCGGCTATCTCGGCATTCCTGATGTGAACAAGCCCTTTCGCGGCTGGAAGCTTACTTATTTTGAAGGCGGCATCCGTGTGCCTCTCTTCGTGCGCTGGCCGGGCCGGATCGAGGCGGGGAGCGAGCGCGACATGCCTGTTGCGCATCTCGATCTCTTCCCGACCATCGTTGCCGCTGCGGGCGCACCGCTTCCTGCCGATCGCGTGATCGACGGTATCAACATTCTGCCTTTTGCGAAGGGCGAAGAAATGGAAGAGCCGAACCGCCCGATCTTCTGGCGCGATGGCTATTATCACGCGGTGCGCCTTGATGGCTGGAAGATGCAATTTTCCGAACGGCCCGGCAAGGTGTGGCTCTACAACCTCAAGGAAGATCCGACGGAACAGAACAATCTCGCGGACACGCATCCTGAAAAGGTTGCCGAACTGAAGGCGCTGGTTGAAGCGCATAATGCCACACAGCGTGACCCGCTCTTCCCGGCCGTCGCTGAAATGCCTGTCCTCATCGACAAGACGCTGAAAGAGGAAGCGACCGAAGAGGACGAATATATCTACTGGCCGGGCTGAACAGATGTTTCCCGCCTCTTCGCCCGCGCGGGCGGGGAGGCGGTTCATCCAGGCTTCCGAGTGACTGCGCCGAATCAAGACAATCCGCAAACGCAGCATTTCACTCTGGTTCTCTTTCTGTTTCGTCCATTGATAGGCGGAACTTTATTGCGCATAGTATTGGCTGTCGTTCACGCAACGGGACAGGTGATTGGGGGGCAACCGATCACATGGCCGAGGAGAGAGCCAATGAGCCGCGATCACCCCACCTCCGGGAAATGCCCGGTCACTCATCTGACCACCGCCTTCGGCGCGCCTGTGCCGGAAAATCAGAACAGCCTGACCGCCGGTCCGCGGGGGCCGCTGCTCGCACAGGATGTCTGGCTGCAGGAAAAACTTGCAAATTTTGTGCGCGAAGTTATCCCCGAGCGCCGCATGCACGCAAAAGGCTCCGGCGCTTTCGGTACCTTCACCGTCACCAATGACATCACCCGCTACACACGGGCAAAAATATTCTCCGAGGTCGGAAAAAAGACGGAGATGTTTGCACGCTTCACCACCGTTGCGGGTGAACGCGGCGCGGCGGATGCAGAGCGCGATATTCGCGGCTTCGCGTTGAAGTTTTACACGGAAGAAGGCAACTGGGACATGGTTGGCAACAACACGCCCGTCTTCTTTATGCGCGATCCGCGCCAGTTCCCGGACCTCAACAAAGCTGTGAAGCGCGACCCTTACACCAATCTGCGCAGCGCAACGAATAACTGGGATTTCTGGACGCTGCTGCCCGAAGCGCTTCATCAGGTGACGATCGTGATGTCGGATCGTGGCATCCCGAAAAGCTATCGCCACATGCATGGTTTCGGCAGTCACACCTACAGCTTCTACAATGATGCAGGTGAGCGCTTCTGGGTGAAGTTCCATTTCCGCACGCAGCAGAAGATCGAAAACCTCACCGATGAGGAAGCAGCAAATCTTGCGGGTGCTGACAGGGAGTCACATCAGCGCGATCTTCACGGCGCCATCGAGCGCGGCGATTTTCCGAAATGGAAAATGTATGTGCAGATCATGCCGGAAGCGGAAGCCGAGACCTATCGCTTCCACCCCTTCGATCTCACCAAGGTCTGGTACAAGGAAGATTATCCGCTGATCGAGGTTGGCGAGTTCGAGTTGAATCGCAATCCGGAAAACTTTTTCATGGATGTGGAGCAGAGCGCGTTTGCGCCCTCCAATCTCGTACCCGGCATCAGCGTTTCGCCAGACAAGATGCTGCAGGCGCGGCTTTTCAACTATGCAGATGCGCAACGCTATCGCCTTGGCGTGAACTATCACCAGATCCCGGTGAATGCGGCCCGCTGCCCTGTCGCCAGCAACCATCGCGACGGACAGGGGCGGATGGACGGCAATTACGGAAGGCTTCCGCACTATGAGCCAAACAGCTTCGGCCAGTGGCAGCAGCAGCCGGACTATCGCGAGCCGCCACTGCGCATTCGCGGCGACGCGGATTTCTGGAACTTCCGCGAGGACGATGACGACTACTTCACCCAGCCACGCAAACTGTTCCAGCAGATGAGCCCGGCGCAGCAGGAAGCGCTTTTCGGCAACACCGCCCGCGCGATGGGCGATGCGCCTGCCTTCATCAAGCAGCGCCACATCGACAACTGCACCCGCTGCGACCCCGCCTATGGCGCGGGCGTCGCCAAGGCACTCGGCATGTCGGTGAAGTCACCGTCGGAATTATCACCCGACCCGGAAGTCGTCGGCTGATAGCCCCGCCTCAAACCAAAACCCCGCCCGGTCCAACCGCGGCGGGGTTTTTTCATACCGCTCACATCTTGCCCACCGCTACAAGCGGCACGGTCAGATCAAAACGGTCATCGGGAAAGGAAGTGGCGCGCCCGGAACGATTCGAACGTCCGACCCTCAGATTCGTAGTCTGATGCTCTATCCAGCTGAGCTACGGGGCCACAAAGCCTTTATGTCCGAGGACAAACACCTTCAGACGCGGCGAAACCTAAATCAGCCGCTGCTTCGCCGCAATCACCGAAGGGGAAAGCACGCCCTTTGCATTGCCTTACGAATGGTTCTAAACATTTTGGCATACGCT